>DGGU01000031.1:0-88385 GCA_002392345.1 Lachnospiraceae bacterium UBA3866 | reverse complement strand
TGCAGGTTCAAGTCCTGTTATCCGCACGTAGGGGTAAACTTCGCGAGCCTTATGGCGAAGCCTCACGTAAGGGCGAGCTTCGCGAGCCCTCATATAAATTTATGATTGGAATAATTGGTGCATTAGACAGTGAAGTAAATTCTCTCATAGCAGATTTATCAGATATCACAACAAAAGATATTAGTGGTATCAAGTTTTTCAGTGGTCATTATAACGACAAGGAAATTGTCATAGCAAAATCAGGCGTCGGAAAAGTATTTGCCGCTATGTGCGCCGAAGCTATGATATTAAATTTTAATGTCGATAAGATTATCCACATCGGTATCGCTGGACTTCTCGATGAGACTATCGATATAAATGGTGTCGCTATAGCATCATCTGTTGTTCAACACGATATGGACTCAACTGCACTTGGCGACCCACCAGGAAAGATTCTTGAGACAGACCTAACTTATTTCCCTTGCTCAAAGAAACTCATAGAAGAGTTTTCTAAGGTGGCAGATTCTATCGGTATAAAATATAAGATCGGCATCATCGCTTCAGGCGACCAATTCGTTGCTGACGAGAAAACCAAAAAAAGAATAGTTGATACCTTTAGTGCCATCGCCTGTGAGATGGAAGGTGCAGCCACAGGTCAAGTAAGTTTTGTAAATGGTATTGATTTTATAGTCATTCGCGCATTTTCGGATAGCGCCGGTGACGAATCTAAAAATGATTATTGGAACGAAAAGTATAACGCTTCTGATAGAGCAACCTCGCTTATCAAAGCTTATCTATCCGCGTAAGTGTGAGATCTATAAGCCTGAAAGGTTTTTATGTTAAACTTTGACGAAGAAATTAAAAAATTTGAAAAAAGTCTTGAACCAGACTCTATTGATGATGCTCTTGCAAACTATGATATAACAGATATGAACGACATCGTATTTCAATCTACGAAAGAGATCATAAAGAACGCTAACAATCCTATAACTCGTTAATCATGGAACCCACAAGAGAAAACAAGCAGATATCTAACCGTCTATATAACCTTGCTCTTAATCGTGCGATGAGCAGGGATCTTTTTAATGCAACTCTGCTTCTTAAGAAGGCTCTCATCTTTAATAAGAAAAATGCCAACGCAAGAAATCTTCTTGGCCTCATCTTTTTTGAAGAGGGTGCAGTCACTGAGGCTATAGTTGAGTGGCTTATAAGTCGCGAACTTGTCCACACAGATTTCAATGTGGCAAATGAATATCTTAAAAGTGTCCAAGATGACAAAAACTTAAATGATTATTTTGAAAGCATAAAGCTTTACAATGCTGCTATTGACGACATTTCCTTTGATCGAAATGATCTTGCCATGGTTAAACTTTATAAGGCCGTTGAACTGAACGACCATAACGTGAAAGCCATGACGCTTTTATCTGTCCTCTTGCTTCAGATTAACGACCATATTAAAGCCGGTCACTATCTTTTAAGATGCCAGAAGATCGACAATGGTAATAAATTCATCAATGACCACATGGACTATGTTTTAAAGAACACTAAAACGAGCGAAGTTAAAGAGAAGCGAATCAAAAATGTATACTCTCTAAAGAAACTTGACACAGATGATGCAATATTACCAAGAAAATATATCAAACTATCAGAAAACCAAAAAGTTATATTTATTCTTATAGGTATAATTATTGGCGCTCTCTTTTATGGTCTTGTCTTGTCGCCACGGGGTGGCTCAAGCTCTTATGCTAGCGATAGCGAAGTTATCCGGTATGCTAACCTAGTCAATGACCAAAACAAGATAATCCGCGATATAACTATAGAGAATAACGAGTTAAAGACTAGTTACGAAGATGCAAGCGTGAAGCTTCGTGCTTACGAAGAGCAAAATAGACTTTTCACGTCCCAATATGAATCATTAAATAGTATCATAACTGACTTTGATGAAGGTTATATAAGTCGTGCCGCTAGGACCTTCATTGAACTTGATAAAGATTCCATAACTGACGAAGCCCTCATCCTTCTTCTAAACCAGGCTCGCTCTCGTATAGAGGGTATCGGTGCCAAGAGACTCACAGAGCTCGGTACAGAAAGTTGGAATGCTGGCAACAAATCTTCAGCCATATCTTATTATCAATTATCACTTGATATAAACCCTGATGACCCAGAGACTATGTTCTTACTTGCAAGACTCTACCAAAGCCTTGATAGGAACAGCGAAGCCAATCCACTTTTTGATAAGATCATTGCCCAACACCCAGAGTCAAATTATGCTCGTAGAAGCAGAGAGGCGAGAGGATACTAATAAATACTGATTATATCTATATAATAATTATTGGTTGAAAAAGCCGTTTGTTTTTGATACAATATAAAGTTGTTATAGATATTATATGGGGGGACGAAATGGATAATTTTCTTTTTTGGTTTATATTCGCTATTATTCTTTTGATATGTGTTGTCGTTCCTGTTGCAGTTACACAGATTGCTCAGATCGGATGGATTCTTGGCAAGAACGGTGACGACGAAGAATAGGCGGATTTTTTTGTTGCCCTTTTTTATGGACGAGAAATTAAAGAAAACCTTAAAATGCATGATAATTGGTACTAGTATCTATAATGTAATTCTACTTGTTGTTTCTACTATATTCTTTATCTTTTATTATAAAAGTGTCGATAATGCTTTTATACTGATTGTCAAAAACGAACTTTGCCTAATTATCGGTTACATATTAAGTATCGCTGGTCTTTACTCAATTGCTAGTTCTATTGCTAAAGCCGTTGGATCAAACGATCAAAACTACGCAAAGAAACATATGACCCTCATGAGTTCGATTCGATTTCTAGTTTTTTGCATAGTTCTAATCATTCTTATTAATAAAAATGTATGTGGTGTATCAGGTGGTATTATGTATGCTCTTGCTACCCTTGGTATAAAAGTCGGAGCCTACCTCGCACCAACCATCGAGAAGAAAATTTTTTCGTAGGAGTATAAATGCCAATATTTCTAGCAAACAATTCATTAGCAGAGTCATTTATGATTCGTGGTATCTATAAGATGCCATTCCTTTTCCTTGGTCAAGAAGTGTGGATTACAACAACCACTGTATCAACTATCATCATCACTATCATGCTTCTTGCTTTTGGAATCTTTGCTGGTTCAAAATTAAAAAATGCTAAAGAGATCCCAACTGGTTTTCAAAACTTCATCGAGATGGCTGTTGAAGCGTTAAACTCTATGGGTGATGGCATCTTAGGCGAAAACAAAAATCGTTTTATCAATTATATAGGCACTATATTCTTATTCATTCTCACAAGCAATCTTTCAGGTTTCATGGGAATGCGTGCACCTACAGCAGACTATGGAGTTACTTTCTGTCTCGGTATATTCACATTTGCAATAGTTCAATTCCAAGGTATAAAAAATCACGGCATAGGACATTTTACTTCTTTGTTTCAACCTGTTCCTGTGCTCTTTCCAATCAATCTCATAGGAGAATTTGCCAACCCTCTCTCTATCTCGCTTCGTCTTTTTGCAAATCTCTTATCAGGCGTTATAATGCTAGGTCTTTGGTATGGCATGATGCCTATCTTTACTCAGTTAGCTATACCATCATTCTTACATGCATATTGCGATTTATTTAGTGGTTGCATACAAACCTATGTATTCTGTATGCTTACCATGGTTTATGTAAACGATAAATTATAATTTTTTTCGGAGGAAAATTATGGGAATTTCAGGACAAGATTTTATTTATGGTTGTTCAGCAATAGGAGCAGGTCTTGCTCTTATAGCAGGTATCGGACCTGGAGTTGGTCAGGGTATCGCAGCTGGTTATGGTGCATCAGCAGTAGGTAGAAATCCAGGCGCAAGATCAGACATCACGTCTACTATGCTTCTTGGACAAGCAGTTGCAGAGACTACTGGTCTTTACGGTCTTGTTGTTGCAATCATACTTATGTTTGTTAAGCCTTTCGGCTAAACCGCAATTAGGAGAAAAATATGTTTTTAGCTGCAGATAGTTTATTTAGAATTATAGGCTTTGATTCGCAACTCATCTTTGATTCTATTATAACGGGTATAAATGTATTTATACTTTTCTTTGCGCTATCATATTTTCTTTTCAATCCAGCTCAGAAGATACTAAAGAATAGAAGCGAGAAGATCAAAAACGAACTAGAAAATGCCAAGACTAAAGAGCAAGAGGCCATCGCTTTAAAAGAAGAGTATGAGAAAAAGCTTGCCGACACTCGCGCGGAGGTAGATCATATCTTTGAAGATGCAAGAAAGAACGCGAAAAAACTTAGCGAGGACATAGTGAACGAAGCAAAAACTGAGGCTCAAAATATCATTAATCGTGGCAACAAAGAGATAGAGCTTGAAAAAGCTAAGGCAATCGACGACTTGAAGAATCAAGTTATCACTATCTCTACACTTCTAGCAAGCAAGATTGTTAAAGAAAATATCGACAAAGGTCATAGCGACAAATTGTTTAAAGAGACATTAGATGAGATCGGAGAAGCTACATGGCAAGATTAGTTTCTAAAGTTTATGGCGAGGCCTTGTTTGAATTTGCCAAAGAAAGCGATCAACTAGAGAAGATGTTCGAAGAGGCTTTGGATATTATAGAAGTATTTACTTCAAGCGAAGAAGTAAATGACTTTTTGAATAATCCAAATGTTAATAAAGATCAAAAGATCTCTTTCTTGCACACAGTCTTTGTTGATAAGTTTTGGGCTGGCCCCGTTGCGAAGATATTTAAATTCTTCCACATCGATATCCACAAAGGCCAAAACCCTAAAATTTTAGAATTTCTTTCTATAGTAATTAGAAAGGGTCGTCAGAAAGATATTGTTCCTATATTAAGGCATTTTACTCATCTTGTGCTTCTAAGTTTAAATATAGGCGAAGCAAGTGTCACATCAGCAGAAGAGCTCTCTGATAAGCAGAAAAAGGATCTAGAGAAGAAGCTAGTTGATACAACTCGTTTTGATAACTTTATTGTAAGCTATAATGTAGACGAAAGTCTTATTGCAGGTCTAAAAATTAAAATAGATGATAAAGTACTAGATACAAGTTATAGAACCAAGATAGATAGTATAAGTAAAAATCTAAGGGGTTTAAAACTATGATTAATTTAAAACCAGAAGAGATTAGTTCAATTATCAAAGAACAGATAGAAAAGTTCGAAGATAAGACCGAAAGCAAAGAAGAAGGAACTGTCATACAAGTTGCCGATGGCATAGCAAGAATCTACGGATTAAAAGATGCTGTGCAAGGCGAACTGCTTGAATTCCCTCACGATGTCTATGGTATGATTCTTAACCTCGAAGAAGACAACATTGGATGTGTTCTTCTTGGTAATGCTAGCGAGATAAAGGAAGGCGATCCTGTAAAAAGAACCAAAAGAGTTATGTCCGTTCCTGTAGGCGATGCTATGATAGGTCGTGTAGTCAATGCCATAGGCCAGCCTATAGATAATAAAGGTCCTATCAACACCACTGGCACTCGTCCTATAGAGCGTATCGCTCATGGTGTTATAGATAGAAAATCAGTTAAAACTCCTCTTCAGACAGGTATCAAGGCTATCGATGCTATGATTCCTATCGGTCGTGGACAAAGAGAACTTATAATTGGCGATAGACAGACAGGTAAGACAGCCATCGCCATAGATACAATCATTAATCAAAAAGGTCAGGGGGTAAAATGTATCTATGTTGCTATAGGACAGAAGGCATCTACAGTTGCTAATATAGTTAAGATATTGGAAGACTACGGTGCTATGGACTATACTACTATAGTTGCTGCTACTGCAGCAGAGCTTGCACCTCTTCAATATATAGCTCCATATGCAGGATGTGCTATCGGAGAAGAATGGATGGAAAAGGGTGAAGATGTCCTGATCGTCTATGATGATCTTACTAAGCACGCTGCTGCATATAGAACACTTTCTCTACTTCTTAAGAGACCACCAGGGAGAGAGGCATATCCTGGTGATGTATTCTATTTACATAGCAGACTTCTTGAACGTGCTTCAAAATTAAATGATAAATTAGGTGGTGGTTCACTCACTGCCCTTCCTATCATAGAAACTCAAGCAGGTGATGTATCAGCTTACATCCCAACCAATGTCATATCTATAACTGATGGTCAGATCTACCTAGAGACAGATATGTTTAACGCGGGGTTTAGGCCAGCTATCAATGCAGGTCTTTCTGTAAGCCGTGTTGGTGGTTCAGCACAGATCAAGGCTATGAAGAAGATTGCTGCTCCTATAAGAGTTGAACTTGCTCAGTTTAGAGAGCTTGCATCATTTGCTCAGTTTGGTTCTGATCTTGATAAAGCTACAAGAGAGCAGCTCACTCAAGGAGAGAGAGTTCGTGAGATACTTAAGCAACCTCAATACAAGCCTCTCCCTGTAGAGAAGCAGATTACTATAATATATGCAGCAGAGAAGAGATACCTTCTCAATGTCCCTGTAGAGAAGATACTTGATTTCGAAGCAGAACTCTTCGCTTATATAGAAGGCAACGATCCTTCAATCTTCTCAGACATAAGAGATAAGAAAGAACTTACTCCTGAGATAGAAGAGAAACTTAAAGCAGCAATCGAAGGTTTCAAAAAATCTGAAGGCTACGAGGTATAAATATTCATGGCTTCAATGAAGCAGATAAAACAAAGAAAGCGTTCTGTAGATTCTACAGGCAAGATCACCAAAGCAATGAAGCTTGTGGCTACAGTTAAGTTACAGAAAACTAAGCAGGTTGCGACAGATGCCGTGCCTTATTTTGATGCTATGTATGACGCCATCTCTGATATGATTAAGAAATCTCAAGGTGTGAGACATAAATACCTTGCTGGCAAAGCAGGTGCTAAAAAAGCTCTCATCATTTTCTCATCTAACAAAGGCCTTGCAGGTAGTTATAATTCCAACATAGTAAGGAAGCTCTTTGGAGAGAAAAGCACTTATGACTTTACCAAGGACAATACTCTTGTATATTCTATCGGTTTAAAAATGAGAGAAGAACTTAAAAGACGTGGCTTTACCATAGCTCGTGATTACTCAGATAACATGGATGATGTCCATTATGAAAATATAACCACTATGACAAGTGAGATACTTGATGATTTCGTGGAAGGCAAAATCAACGAAATCTATCTTGTATATACTTTCTTTAGAAACACTATCGTTCACATACCAAGAGTTTTAAAACTCCTTCCTCTAACTGAAGTTGATAAGAACGATGAGGAGGACACAGAGCTTCTTGGCAAAAAGACTTTCAACTTAGCGAAATCAAAATATGCAGATGACTCTAAGATGCCTATGAATTATGAGCTTGATGATGAAGATATGCTCAATTACACTATTCCTCAATATATATCAAGCTTGCTTTTCGGAGCACTTACTGCATCTCTTGCATCAGAAAGTGGTGCTCGTATGACTGCTATGGACAACGCAACTAAGAATGCTAAAGAATTAAGTGAGAAATTAAATGTAGCATACAATAGAGCAAGACAGGGTGCTATAACTCAAGAGATTACTGAGATTGTCGCAGGGGCAAATGCAATCTAGCAATAGATAAGAGCTGTGCCAATCGCAAAAACAAACAAAGCTAACCGTAGGGGCGAGCGCCCGAATAAGGAGAAACATATGGAATTAAAAGGAAAAATCGTACAAATCATAAGTGCCGTAGTCGATGTCCATTTTGAAAATGGTGTTCCTGACATCAATTCAGCTTGTAAAGTTATGAACGGAGATAAGCCTCTTACTTTAGAAGTTGCGCAAGATCTCGGGGATGGCATGGTAAAATGTATCGCCATGGGACCAACTGACGGATTGTCAAGGGGCCTTGAAGTTGTAAGCGACAACGAACCTATCAAAGTTCCTGTCGGAGAAGAGACTCTTGGTCGTATATTCAATGTCCTTGGCGAGACTATAGATGAAGCTGGACCTTGTAAGGCTACTATGCACTATCCTATACACAGACCTGCTCCGGAATTCTCAGAGCAAGCAACTGAGAAGGAGATCCTTGAGACAGGTATCAAAGTCGTAGATCTTCTTTGCCCTTATCAAAAAGGAGGTAAGATAGGTCTCTTCGGTGGTGCAGGTGTTGGTAAGACTGTCCTTATACAAGAGCTCATAAGAAATATCGCAGCAGAGCATGGTGGATATTCTGTATTCACTGGTGTCGGCGAGAGAACTCGTGAAGGAAATGACCTCTACTACGAGATGCAAGAATCAGGAGTTATGGATAAGACTACTATGGTCTTCGGTCAGATGAATGAACCACCTGGGGCTCGTATGAGGGTTGGCCTTGCTGGACTTACTATGGCAGAATATTTCCGTGACGAAGCAGGTAAAGATGTCCTTTTATTCATAGATAATATATTCCGTTTCACTCAGGCAGGATCAGAGGTGTCTGCACTTCTTGGTCGTATGCCATCAGCCGTTGGTTACCAGCCAACTCTTCAAACTGAGATGGGTGCTCTACAAGAGCGTATCACTTCAACTAAGAGAGGTTCTATCACATCAGTTCAAGCAGTATATGTTCCTGCTGATGACTTAACCGACCCAGCTCCAGCCAATACATTTACTCACCTTGATGCAACTACTGTTCTTACTCGTTCACTTACTGAGATTGGTATCTACCCTGCTGTTGACCCACTAGCATCTACTTCTCGTATGCTTGATCCACTTGTAGTAGGAGAAGAACACTACGAAGTAGCAGAAAGAGTAAAAGAATGTCTCCAACAATATAACGAACTTCAAGATATAATTGCCATGCTCGGTATGGATGAATTATCAGAAGATCAGAAACTTGCCGTTGCTCGTGCAAGAAGGATACAGAGATTCTTATCTCAACCTTTCCACGTGGCAGAACAGTTCTCAGGTCTACCTGGTATCTATGTTCCAGTTAAAGATACTGTGCAAGGTTTCAAAGAGATCCTCGAAGGCAAATACGACCACATCCCTGAAAGTTGTTTCATGAATGTTGGTACTATAGATGGCGTAGTTAAAAAATATGAGGCCATGAAATAATGAAAGATTTCCGCTTACAAATTATATCCCCTCGCAAAGTCCTTTTTGATGGTAATTGCACTATGATAGAGTACAACACCACTGAAGGCTATGTTGGTGTATTACCAGGACATGTTGCTATGACGCAAATTATTGCTCCTGGCGTTCTTACCATCTATGAAGAAGGTGTAGAAAAACCAACCTATATAGCTGCTATGTCAGGCATTTCTAAGATCTTACCTGACACCATCATGATTCTCATTGATATTGCAGAGAAAAAAGAGGAGATCGATGTAGAGAGAGCAAAAGCAGCAAAAGCTAGAGCAGAGAAACGTATAGCTGAGAAAGCTGATAACTTTGATGTAGAGAGAGCAAAATATGCCCTTAAAAAAGCAGAAACTAGACTTATGGTAGCAAACATGAATTAACGAAAGGAGAATATATTATGGCAACAGCTTCATTATCATCTATTTTTTCTTTATTTAAAGATCAGGTTCCAAATTATACTTTAAAATACCTTCCTGAAATTACCAAGGCAAGTAAGGAAGGTGCTGAGTACATTCAGAAACTCATTGATTTGGCAAAATTAAAAGGTAAAAACCTCAATCAAGAAAAAAACATCTATTCTTATCTTTACAAACTTGGTAAAGTGGTATATGATGAAAATCTTTCTTCTAACAATCGCGCAGTAAAAGAATATGTTTTAAAAGTAAAAAATGCAGAGAAAGAGAAAGAAAAGAACAATGAGAAGATCAAGTCTCTTGAGGCAGCTCTTAAAAAAGCTTTGCCAGATATAAAATGGCCTAAGTTTGGAAAGGGCAAGAAGAAAGCAAAAGATTCTGCCAAAAAGATAACTAAGAAGTCAGCAAAGAAGGCTTCTACAAACAAAAAGAAAAAATCAAAAAGATAATTTTTAAGAATTAAAGCTCGACAGAGGTCGGGCTTTTTTAAAACACATGAAAGAAAAGAATTGTTACAAACGAATATTTTTTTATTGCATCTTTTTCATAATTATTTTTCCTCTTGTCTTTTTCACATTTATAAAAGATGGTATCTCCTTTGTTTCAATCGGCTGGGATGGTTTAACCCAGCATCTTTTGGCTCTTAGATACTATGGTAGGTTTTTAAGAGGCATAGTAAGTGATTTTGCATCCAATCACGTTCTTTCCATTCCACTCTTTGATATAAGCCTTGGCGAAGGAAATGACATTCTTATGAGCCTCCATTACTATGTCATCGGCGATCCTTTCACTATACTTTCTTTTTTCTTTAGTGAAGAGAATGCTATATATTGTTATCAACTGATTGTTATCCTTAAGCTTTTTCTCACAGGTCTTTCTTTCACCATACTATGTAATTATAAATTTAAGGATGTGAAGTATGACAAGATGGTCGTGCTCTGTTCGTTGCTTTATGCTTATAACCTTTTTAATCTTAGCATCGCCATGCTTGGTCATCCATTCTTTTTAAACCCACTTATATATCTTCCACTACTTATTCTTGGTGTTGATCTGATTTTTGACAAGACTAGTCCCTTCTTATATATCATAGTCCTGACTATCACTTTTTTATCTAATTTTTATTTTGCCTACATGCTTTCGCTTATTGTCCTTATATATGTGATATATAGATTTTTCGTCATAAAGGAGGGCAAAACTATATTTCGTTACTTCTTGAAATTCGCTGCGTTTACCGCCATTTCATTCTTTATGGCGTCGCTTGTCATCGTGCCCACACTATATTTTGCTCTCTCCGATTCAAGAAGTGCAGGTCTTGCCACTCCAATACATCCTTTTTTTAGCAGAAAAATGCTCACCGAGACCACCAACCATATATTCTTTATGTATCCGTGGGATGCTGATTCTCTGAAAGTAGGTATCCCTATAGCCCTTGTTCCTTTTCTTGTATCGTATTTTGTACAAGCAAAATCCAAAAAACGATTGTTTTCTCTTATAATATTATTCTTATTTTTCACGCCTATTTTCTGGAAGCTAATGTGCTGTATGAACTATCCGTCATATAGATGGAGCTATGTTCTCGTGTTCCTATCTCTTATAATCTCAGTAAAATATGGGGCTGAATTTACTGAATTAGAAAAGCCTGTCAAAAATAAAATTTTATTTATCGCTCTTTTGATTGACCTAATTTTAATCTCTATCTCTCTCTATGTACAAGGTTCTTTTAGCAACATTTTGATATTCAACATCATTGTTTCCATCATAAGCACAATTCTTCTTTTCTTTTGTAACTTTAACCTTAGATATTTTAAGTTGTCATCGCTCATCATAATCATTTCCGTCATCTCTACAGTCGTCAACATAAGATACATGTATCTTGCTGATAATTGGTATAATGACTATCTAAAATTTGAAGATAAAGACATGAAAGAAGATAGTGTCTATGCCACAGCTCGCTTTTTCAAAAAGGATAGCAAAGATTTCTTTAGGCTTTCAGGCTCCAATCTTGATTGGGATAGAAATGGCAACCTTCTATATGGCGTCTCTTCAACGCAGTATTATTGGAGCATGGTAAATCCTAGTATCTCTAAGTTTAGAAACGCCCTCGGTCTCACAGATAAGATGCCTTGGCTTATCATAGATAACGATAAGATGACAATTCTTGATGAATTAAGTGCAGTAAAGTATATTGCAGATAACAGATACCCTAACCCTCTACCTTCATCTTATAAAAGTTTTCCTGCTTTTAACAACAACCTTTTCTTCTATGAAAATAAATCTGCCTTGCCGCTAGTTTACTACTATGGTGATTTTATACCCGAAGACGAGACTTTAAAATTAAACTTAGCAGAAAAAGAGCACCTTATGCTTAACGCAGCTATTATAAATGTCGATAACAATATAAAAACTAACTCTTTCCCAATCAATAAAATAAATACGACACCTGTTTTATCTATAAAGTACGATATCACAGTACCTGAAGAATATACGGATTCTGTAAAACTTGACTATGACCACAACAAAATCTTCGTCTATGGTGATAATGGCGAGATTATCTTATCTTATAACGGCATAGATAATAGTGAGATATATTTTCAATTTAAAGGACTAAATTGCTACAACATCAAGGACCAAGGGTTAACTGGCTCATATGAGGACATAGACACATTATATGGTTTTACTGTCTTTGACGAAGACGAACCTCAAAAACACATAAAATATTTTTCTGATTATGATTCTAAAGGAAGAGGTGGCATAAAAGATTATTCTGTCAACCTCTCTTATAAAGAAAAAAGAGAGGGCAAGCAAAACGTCAAAGTCTTTTTTGATCAACCTGGCATATATATTTATGACGATATTTTACTTAGTTATTATAGTTTTGACCACTATGCCGAATCTATCGATGAATTGAAAACCATCTTTTTAGAAAACTTTTATCAAGGTGTCAACAGATGGACCTTCGATATCGATTCAAAGGAATCAGGGCTTGCCTGCATAGCGATTCCTTACTCTAAGGGCTTTACTGCCTTTGTCAATAGCGAGAAAACTCCTATCTATAATACTAATTATAAGTATCAAAGTGTCGTCATACCAAGTGGCAAAAGCACCATAGAATTAACATACGAAAGGCCTTTTAATAAGCTCTGCATCGCTTTAACGATTCTTGGCCTTATTTGTTTCCTGTCTATTTTTCTACATAAATTTATTCATTTTAAGTCTAATCGTTCTTGACAAAGTACACTTTTTGTGTTAATATTTGCTGAATTGGAAACAAGGTAAAAACTTTTCCAATTCATTTTTCAAAAGCTTTTCATACTATAAAGCCTGACATTTGTTGTCATGGAGGAAGTATGAAACTTATGAACCAAAAATCTAAATCAAAACTCTTGATCACCATTTGTTTGTGGTGATTTTTTATTTTTTTATAGGGGCGAGCACGCGCCCGAAAGGAGAACATATGTATAACCTTATAGTAAGGAATGCACTCACAAGAAAGACTGAATCTGACTTAGTCGACATCGCCATCAAAGATGGCAAAATCGCCGAAATCAATACTTCAATATCTGACAAGGCAGACAATGAAATCGATGCTAAAGGAAACCTCGTCACAGAAAGTTATGTGAACGGACACTTGCATCTAGACAAAGTCTACACTCTTGATAGAGCTGGACAGAAAGCTATAGAAGAGTATAACGAAGGTGGTATGGGTAATGCTCTTACCTCTATAGCATCAGCTGCTGAGTTTAAGTCTCAGTACGACGAGAAATGGATTATCGAAAATGTTCGTAAAGCCCTTGATCTCTCAGTAAAATATGGCAACACCCACATAAGAGCTTTTGCTGATGTTGATAGCAAAGCAAAACTTGAAGGAGTAAAAGCTCTTCTTAAAGCTCGCGAAGAGTATAAGGACAAAGTAACTTTAGAAGTCGTTGCCTTCCCTCAAGACGGCGTTGCAAGAGAGCCAGGTGCCTATGAATACATAGAAGAAAGTTTAAAGCTTGGTGCTGATGTAGTAGGCGGTATACCTTGGATAGAGTTTTCTCGCGAAGACGAACAAGATCATGTTGATAAGATGTGCAATCTTGCAAAAAAATACAATAAAGATATCTCCATGCTTTGCGACGATGTCGGAGATGCAGAGGAGCGCACTTTTGAGATGCTTATTAAGAAGGTTATAGAGATGGGTTGGGAAGGAAGAGCTACCGGTCAACATTGCCGTGCCATGATGCTGTATCCAGAAAATCAATTTAGAAAACTTTGTACTCTTCTAAAGAGAGCTAGAATGGGTGTTATCTCTGATCCTCAGACAGGGCCGCTCCATGCTAGAGTTTTAGATCTTATAAAAGAAGGTATCCCTGTAGGACTTGGTCAAGATGATATCAATGATGCTTACTATACTTTTGGACAAAATAATATGCTCGAAGTTGCTTTTCTTGGCGCGCATCTTCTTCGCATGTGTAGCGATAGAGATCTAGAGCTTGTATATGACATGGTTACAACCATGGCAGCAAAAGTTTTAAATATGAAAAATCATGAATTAAAAGTAGGTGGCGATGCAGACCTTGTCGTTCTCAAAGAAAAAGACATAAAGCACGCTATCTGGTATCACGAAGAACCTATATATGTAGTTAAAAACGGCAAAGTCATTAAATGTGGTATCTAACTGCCCCCAAATATTCATTTTACAAAAACTAGAAAATCTTGTATAATATCAATATAGGAGAGTTTTCTCCTATATTGTTTTTGGGAGGTTTTTTGTTATGTCAAACTACGTTATATCTTTTGCCATGATGAACCGTCTACCTCTTTACCTCGACTATCTTTTAACTCTTGAGGCTAAAGGCATAAAGACTGTTTCTGCAACCATGGTCGCTCGCGATATGGGGCTTGGTGAAGTCCTTGTTCGTAAAGAGCTTTCTGTCATAAGTGGCAAAGGCAAGCCAAGAGTTGGCTATAAGACAGACTCTCTTGTCAAGGATTTCGATAAATTTCTACACGTAGATAAAAAGACCAAAGCTGTAATCATCGGCGCAGGAAAACTCGGAAGAGCTCTACTGGGCTATGATAGATTTAAGAAATTTGGCGTTGATATCCTTGCTGCCTTTGATAATGATGTAGATAAGATAGACAACAAAAAGATTTTCTCTATCAACAAGCTTCCACAGTTTATCAAAGATCACAAAGTAGAGATTGGCATAATCACTGTGCCTAAAGAAAATGCCGTCGAAGTGTATAACCTACTTTTAGAAAACAATATCAAAGGCATATGGAACTTTGCTCCTATAACTTTGGCGAAGGCTCCTAATGTTATAATAAAGCAACAAAACCTTGCCCTTTCTCTTGCTCACTTAAATGTCATGCTCAAAAACGAAAAATAATCAAAGAGGTTAATCATGTTAAATATATTTAGAAATAGAAAAATTCATAAAGTATTTTCTTTTTTATCACTTTTCCTTGTCCTTTCTGTGCTTCTTATAGCTTGTACATCATCTAGTGAGTCTAGCTCTTCTTCAAGCAGAACATCGTCATCTAACAAAAGCGAGCATCGTGGTCTATCATACAAAAAGATTGCCGTTGTTTATTTTTCTGTCAATGATGGCGTAGAGGGTGCAGCAAAAGAGCTTGCTGAATCTATTAATGCGGACCTCATAGAACTTGAACCACAAGACCCCTATGAGGAATCTGATTTCGATGAAAACAATCCCAATTCTCGAAGACTTCTAGAATCACGATATAGTCTTTTTGAAAAAGAGACAGAAGAGTTAGTGGATGACTACCCTCTATCTTATGGTGTAGAGGAAAAAGAAATCATAGAAGAGACTGAGCCACCAAAAGCAACAGAGCTTCCTAAGATAGCGTCTATTAATGTCAATAGTTATGATGTCATATTTTTAGGATACCCTATCTGGTATAATGATGCACCAAGAGTTATATATACTTTCTTAAAGGATTTAAAAAATAAAACTATCATACCATTCACTTTTTCAACAAACGGAGAATCTCTTGCTGCAAGCGAAGAGATAATCGCAAATTATGTTGATGATAGTGTAGATGTTATGGGTGGTCTTGAATTTAATGGCATTGCTACTGAGAGCGAGATGAAATCTTGGATATCTCTTATAGACTTAAATATATAAGACCCTTGAATTAAACACTTTTTTTTAGTATAATTTTAAGGTTAGATTTTAAGCTGGTGTGGCGGAACTGGTAGACGCCCAGGACTTAAAATCCTGTGGGTAGCGATACCCGTACCGGTTCGATTCCGGTCACCAGCATATATTCTTATAACCCTGCATTTTTCTTGTTAATTAGCAAAGCCTTGCAGGGTTTTTTTTATAGATATATGGGATTTTCAACCTTAGATAAAATAAAATCTACAGATGATATCAAGAGCCTAAGTCTCAATGAGTTAAATGAGCTTGCGGCCGAAGTAAGAGAAGTTATCATTGATAGCATCAGTAAAAATGGCGGGCATCTAGCCTCAAGTCTTGGCGTAGTTGAATTAACTATCGCCCTTCTTTCTACTTACAATTTCCCTTTAGACAAAGTAATCTGGGATGTTGGCCATCAATCATATGCTTATAAGATTTTGACCGATAGAAAAGATGCTTTTAATTACATAAGGTCATACGGTGGCATAAGCGGTTTTCCAAAAAGAAAAGAAAGCCCTTATGATTCTTTTGATACAGGTCATAGTTCTACCTCGATCTCTGCTGGTCTTGGCATGTGTGAAGCAAGAGACTTAAAGCACGAAGATTTTAAAGTAGTCTCTGTCATCGGAGATGGAGCTTTAACTGGTGGCATGGCCTTTGAAGCCCTCAACAATCTAAGTAATCTAAAAAGTAACTTTGTGATTATCCTCAATGATAATGAGATGTCTATCTCAAAAAGTAATGGTGGATTAAGCAAAGCTCTTCTTGGTCTTCGTTCTTCAACTCGCTATGGAGATATCAAAAACGCTCTAAAAAATGAATTGGAAAAATCCTCTTTTGGTCTCCTTGTCAAGGGGATTCTTATTCGTTTAATCAACATTATAAAGCAGTTTATTGCAACAGAAGGGATGATTTTCGAAGACCTAAACATAAACTATGTCGGTCCTATAGATGGTCACAATATCAAAGTTCTAAAAGATGTCCTTGAGACAGCCAAAAATTCATCTGAGCCTGTGCTAATTCATGTAAAGACAACTAAAGGTAAAGGCTATGCTCCAGCAGAGAAGAGTCCTACCTTATATCACGGTGTCTCTCCATTTGACAAAGAAAAGGGTATAATCGTTGATGACAATGCACCACCTACTTATACTGATGTATTTTCAAAGAAACTTATCTCTCTTGCAAAAAATGATGCCAATATAGTAGCCATCACTGCCGCTATGGCAGATGGTACTGGCCTTGCAGAGTTTTCTAAGATTTTCCCTGATAGATTTTTCGATGTTGAGATAGCAGAGCAACATGCTGTAACTTTTGCTGCAGGCCTTGCAACTCGGGGCATAATCCCTCTTGTATGCATATATTCGTCATTTTTACAAAGAGCCTTTGATCAGATCATACACGATGTCGCCTTACAAAACTTGCACGTTGTCTTTATGATTGATAGAGCAGGATTAGTTGGTGCGGACGGAGAGACTCATCAAGGAATTTTTGACATCTCTTTTCTTAAGATGATTCCTAACATGACTATCCTCGCTCCAAAAAATGATCACGAATTACAAGACATGATGGATTTCGCCATATATAAAGTTTCAGGTCCTGTCGCGATAAGATATCCAAGAGGCAAAGCCAATTTAAGCTTACATGACCAAAGAGAACCTATAACTTATGGCAAGGCCGAGATACTATTTAACGAAAAAGATGCTAGTGTCGGTATCTTTGCTATTGGTTCTATGGTTTCTACCGCAATGCACATTAAGGAAAAATTGGCTAAGAAAGATATCGCCGTCTCTATAATCAATGCAAGATTTGCAAAACCTATAGATTTTGACAGTATTAAGGAAGTACTTAAGAACAAAAAAATAAAGACCTTGTTGGTCCTTGAAGAAAATGTAAAAAGTGGTGGGATAGGTCAAGATGTAGAAAACTATATCTTTGACAATGGATATGATATAACTGTGAAGCTTTTCTCTCTGCCAGATGCGTATGTAGAACATGGTAGTGTAGACAAGCTCCGCGAGATCTTACACATCAATAGCGACAGCATAATTAAAGAGGTCCTTTCTTCTCTATCTTTTTAGATATACAAGTAGTACTGATATGTCAGCAGGAGAGACTCCTATAATTCTTGATGCTTGCCCAATGTTTTCCGGTTTAAATTTCTTTAACTTTTGTCTTGCTTCTATTCTTAGGTTCAAAACTTTATCATAATCAAAATCCTGTGGTATCTTTTTTCCTTCCATCTTCTTAAAGTTTTCCACTTGTTGTCTTTCTCTTGCTATATATCCCTCATATTTTATCTCGATACCCACTTGCTCTATGACATCCTTTGGAAGATCTGGCCTTGTCTCGTCTATTTCTTTACATAGTTCATAAGACAACTCTGGTCTCTTACAAAGTTCAGCGATTGTAACTCCACTTAAAACCTCTGTTGCCCCGTGACTTTTAAGAAAACCGTTGATCTTTTCATTTGCTCCTACATATGTCTTCTTTAATCTTTCTATCTCTTTATCTATTAATTCTTTTTTGTTATTGACATAATCTAACCTTTCTTTAGATACTAAGCCTATATCATATCCTATTTTAGTAAGTCTTAGATCTGCATTATCTTGGCGAAGTAAAAGACGATATTCTGCTCTGCTTGTCATCATACGATAAGGCTCTGTATTATCTTTGGTCACAAGATCATCTATCAATACGCCTATATACCCATCTGACCTTTTAAGAACAACTGGCTCTTGACCCTTGATGAGTCTTGCCGCATTTACTCCCGCCATAAATCCTTGACACGCAGCCTCTTCATATCCCGATGACCCATTAATTTGTCCAGCACCAAAAAGACCCTCTATGTTTTTAAACTCTAGAGACGGCTTTAGTTCTGTTGCATCTATAAGGTCATACTCTATAGCATAAGCATTACGAACGATAACAGCATTTTCAAATCCCGGCATAGTTCTATACATAGCATGCTGCACATCTTCAGGAAGAGATGAACTCATGCCTGATAGATACATCTCGTTGGTATATAATCCTTCTGGCTCTACAAATATCTGGTGTCTATCTTTTTCTGGAAATTTCATAACTTTATCTTCTATAGAAGGACAATATCTTGGCCCTGTCCCTTCTATGACACCAGAGAAGAGAGGAGATCTATCTATATTTTTTCTAATTATGTCATGAGTCTTATCATTAGTATAAGTAAGCCAACATGATACTTGATCTTTTTGTATAGATTCTGGATCTGTAGAAAATGAAAAGGGAACTATTGGGATATCCCCAAGTTGTTCTTCTAATTTAGAAAAATCTATAGACCTTTTATCTATACGAGCTGGTGTTCCAGTCTTGAATCTCTGTATGCTTATTCCTTCTTTTATAAGACTGTCTGTAAGATGTGTTGCTGCCTTTAGGCCATTTGGTCCTGTGTGTTCTATCACATCACCATAGAGACATCTTGCATTGAGATATACGCCCGTAGCAAGTATCACTGTTTTTGCATAATATGTAGCGCCCGACACCATTTTTACACCAACTATTCTTTTCTTTTCACTTTGTATAGGCTGTGCGAGCCCTTCTGTAATAATTTCCGCCACTTCCCCCTGCCTTATCGTAAGATTTTCCTGGTTTTCAAGTGTCCTTCTCATCTCCCTTGTATAAGCCTGCTTATCAGCCTGCGCACGGAGAGAATGAACTGCTGGGCCCTTGCTTTTATTTAACATCTTTGATTGTATAAAAGTCTTGTCTATACATCGCCCCATCTCGCCACCAAGTGCATCAAGTTCTCTCACTATATGACCCTTACTTGTGCCTCCTATATTGGGATTACAAGGCATAAGTGCGATGCTATCAATCGCAACTGTAAATATAATAGTTTTAAGTCCGAGCCGCGACAAAGCAAGCGCTGCCTCGCACCCCGCATGCCCAGCCCCAACAACTATTGCATCATAATTTTCTTTTACTACATTCTTTTCCATAAAAACTTTTAATCTTTTAAAAATATTTAATAAGTTTGACTTTATTATTATTATATTATAAAATATTATACAATTCTTATCAATCTTTAATTATTGAAAAGGTATATACAACAAATGTTCAATATCGTTCTTCTCGAACCAGAAAAACCAGATAACACGGGAAATATAGGCAGAACTTGCGTGGCAACAGGTAGTTCTCTTCATTTAATCTACCCTATAGGTTTTAGACTCACAAGATCCAGCATCCACCATGCAGGGCTCGATTATTGGGATAGACTTAATCTTTATAAACACGATAACTATGCTGCATTCAAAGATTACTTCGCTTCTCGTGAGGACGAACCCACACTTTGGTTTGCCACAACTAAAGCCCACAAATCTTATACAGATGTCAGCTTTAAAGATGGCGATTACATAATGTTTGGAAAAGAATCTGCTGGAATTCCCGAAGAGATTTTAAAAGATGATGAAGAACACTGTATCCGCATCCCTATGATAGGAAACGAAAGATCTCTTAATCTTTCTAACTCTGTGGCAATCATCCTATACGAAGCGCTAAGACAAAATGATTTCTTAAATCTTAAGAAAAAAGGAGAGCTGCATAGGCTAAATTATAAAACATATGTATAGTAAACAGTCTAAAAATGTATTGATTTTAAATATTTTGCAAATCCTCAAAGACCATTCTGATGTAAGACATAGACTTACTCAAAATGATATTATTAACTTACTTAAAACAAACTATGATATGGATGTTGAACGAAAATCAATAACAAGGAATGTTGATAATTTAATAGAGGCTGGTTATGACATAGGATATGATGAAAAAGACAAAAGAAAAGGGGAAAACAAAACCGTTATCAGGACAAATTTTTATATTGAAAGAGATTTTGACGATTCAGAACTTAGATTTTTAATTGATGGTATTATATTCTCAAAGCTTCTATCAAGTCGACAAAAGAAACATCTTATTAAAAAGCTTGAAAATCTATCAAATAAATATTTCAAATCAAGTTTAAGTAAAGTAAGTATGTCAGATAATGACAAAACAAAAAACGAAGATTTATTTTTAAACATTGAAATAATAGCAGAGGCAATAGACAAAGGTAAAAAAATACAATTCAACTACCTCACATATGACATGAACAAAAATCTAGTTTATAGAGAAAATAAAAACAAAGAACCTAAGCAGTATGTAGTAAGTCCTCATCAGATGGTTGCATCTAATGGTAGGTATTACTTATTATGCTCCTATGATAAATATGAAGATGAAATATCAAACTTACGAGTTGACAGAATCATAAACGCAAAGATACTTGATGAAAAGATAGATAAAAACAAAGCGTTCAAAAACTTTAATGCCCCAAAACATATGATAGAACACATTTATATGATGTCTGGAGAAAGCGAGATGGTGACATTTGAGTTTGATAAAAAAACTTTAATAAATGTTATAGACTGGTTTGGAAATGATATTATCATTAAAAAAAGTCCTAATAAGGATAAATATATTGCTACTGCAAAAGTAAATGCTAACGCCATGAGATTTTGGGCGCTGCAATACGGCGAAAATGTGACAGTAAAATCCCCAAAATCATTAGTTAATAAAATAAAAAATCAGTTAAACGACATGAAAAAAAGGTATAAATAAATGTAATTGCGTTTACCCGCCTTTTGGCGGGTTTTTTTATGGGATATTTTTGTCGCATATCTTGTCGTATAATACAAAATGATAAAAACGAAATAAAATGATCTATTCATATATACACAATCTGTATAAAAATCCATTATAAAATTAGAAAAAGGACGCAATCAAACATGTTACACAAATACACCATAGATGAAATTTATGACGATTGGCTTTATCGTGAAAGAAAATACGACGACAAAGATTTATTTATTGTTGAAGAAGCACTCAAATGCAATAGAGATAAACATCTTTTTGACTGTGACTGGTACCTTATGTTCTTTTATAATGACTGCGGCGACAATGATTTATCATTTGAATATGCTTTAAGGTTTTATGATCGAATGAAATGGAATTATTCCCACAATATGCAGTTTAAAAACGCCTATATATCAGCATGCGAATGGTTAGGTGACCATTATTGTCGTGGTCAAGGCGCAACTATAGATTATGAAAAAGCATATAAATATTATATGAATGCTTTAGCGCTTGATGAAAATGACACTTATGCACTAGAACGACTTGCCTGTATGTATAAGTATGGCTACTATGTTAAAAAAGACTTAAAAAAATATTTTGAAATTTCTAAAAATTTGTATGATAATGGTATTTTTCATGACAATGAAACAAACGAAGCTTTTGAAAATCAAAAAGTAGAAATCTATCAACATTATGCTGATTATTTATTTCATATAGGCAATAAGGAAAAAGCTGTAGAAATTCTCAAAGAGGCAAAATTAGCGTCCATAGAATATTTACATGATGTAGCTGACAACACTGGTTTTCGACGGATGAAAGAAATAGTAAGAAATATCTATGGCACTAAAAGTTTAAAACAAGAACTAAACAAAAAAAGAATAATACTATGTATTTCTGATCTATATAATTTATACCAATTTAACTTTGACATATGCTGTCGTATAAATTTTGTATATAAAAAGAAACTACATGAAATAAATATTCTAAAATACAAAAACGACTATTTTTACCTTAATTTTCAAAATAAAAATTATAAAAATCTTACAGATTTAATATTTCATGGAACAATAGAAACCATAGAAATCCGTCAGCTTATAAATCAAATTAATAATATAGAAATTTTATATTAAAAGCAGAGGACTTATGAAAAACAAAAACCTTAATAAAGAAATATTGGGAAATATATACTATCAGCGAGGCCATGACTACTACGATAAAGAAGATTATCAAAACGCAAAAAAGCAGTTCTTTAAAGCCCTAAAATTAGGAAATTTTGATGCCGCTCCAGCTCTTGCACATGTTTACTCTGCTACTGCTAAAAACAAAAACGATTATCTTTTTTCTTGTTTTTTAGACACTGATGCCTTAACATCAAAATCATTAAAATACTGGGACAAATTTACACTAATTAACAACATAGCCGCAGATTGTGAAAAATTAAAAAATTTTAAAAGTTCATTTGATTATCACGAAGAAGCTTTTTTTAACAACGACAAAGAATATGGTATGTATAATTTTGCTCATCATCTAAAATTTGGTAATGTATGCAAAAAAAACTACAAATTAGCATTTAAGCTATTTAAAATTTTCGCTAATCAAAGAAACTCATCCTTTTACTATGCTGCGACAGTCGGTGAACTTGGCCATATGTACATGGAAGGTCTTGGAACTAAAAAAGACGAAAAAAAGGGATTTTTACTTATTAACAAATCTGGACAACTTGGTTATATTCCAGCATTATACTATCTTGGATACTTATACTTTACTGGAAAATATACAAAAAAGAATTCGAAAACTGCATTTAGATATTATAAAAAGGCTTATCTTTTAGGAGATAAAAAATATTCTCCTGCAAGTATTGCTAAATGCTATGAAAAAGGTATCGGCGTAAAAAAAGACATAAATGCAGCAATAAAATATTATAAAGTAGCAATAGAAAACGGCAACGATAAGTGTAGACATAAATATGAGAGATTAATTAATAATTATGGAGGGAAAAGCTATGCAGTTCACAAGTGAGAATAATAGCATTTTAATAATTAATTACAATATTGAAAATTCAGAAAAAAAACAAAAAGAATATTTATTTTTATTAAACAAAAAACTTTCTCTTGAAAAAGAAGGGCTACACTATGAATTAGAGTATATACGTCTTTTTGGCGAAAAAATGAAAAGGCTTCTTGAACTACAAACTGAATGTATAAAATTTAAAAAACTAATTGCCATTTACTACAGAAATATCAATAATGGCATACTTTATAACAAAAACAAAATTCTTAATGAACTTGCATTCGAATTAAAGCCTTACTATGATCATTTGGAATATATAGAACAAGCGCAAAACAGTAAAGGCAAAATTTTATCTACTCATCATATTATGAAAATAAAAAAACTCTACAAAGAAATAGTAAATATGATACATCCTGACATAAGTGAAGACTTGTTTAAAAATGAAAAAATTAAAGAGCTTTGGAACGATGCAACAAATTATTACAAATGTAATAATTATGAAAAATTACAAGAAACCTATTTTATAATAATTGATTTATTAGAACAATTAAACGTTGATTTAAGCAAAAGACTTAATATAAATAATATTGATGAAAAAATTGAAAAAATCAAAAGGAAAATTGAATCCATAAAAAACAGTGACCCATATATGCTTAAATATATAATTTCTGACGGCGAAAGTATAAAAGAAAAAAATGAGGAATATGATGAATATATAAATTCATATAATGACTATGGCAATGATTTAAAAAACCAAATCACCGATTTAGGCATCAATATAAATGATTATAATCTTGTATAAGGAGGCATTATTATGAATACTCTTGCTAAAATAAATGAAAATATTTTAAAAACTATGACAAATGACGGGGTTTCTAATGTTATAAAACCACTTACTAAAGAAATACAACTATTTGATTGCTTTGTATCAGGAACTTACAATATAAAAAAACGAATCGTCAAAAAAGTTAAGGTTAATGACAAATTAACATTAAAAAAAGAACCTGATTATCCTTTTGATGAGCATGCTATCATGGTATTAAATGATAAAAATGAAAAAATAGGAAATCTTCAATACAGATTTTCTGGCATAGTTACAAACCTTATCAATGCTGGTAAAGTCGTTTTTGCAAAAGTAAATTCAACAAGTCCGATGGAAATTGATGACGAAGATGAAATAATGGTAATAAAAATAGATGTTTATTTAGTGGATTTTTAAATTTTTGAAACAAGGAGATTTTTTATGTAATGCTATGAAAAATAAAAACTATTAAATTGATCTTGTGGGATTTTTATATTCTTTGGCTTTCTCTTCAAGTAATTTAAAATTACAGCATCTTTGTCTTAACTTATTATCTCTTGGTAACTTATTATATAAACTATATAATTTTGTTGCTTTTTTTTATTATGGATAGTGTCAAGACATTTACGTCACATTGAAAATCATAAAACCCTAATATAAAGAATTAATTCATGTGACTTTTTTATCGCATACATTTACATATAATATAATTGATTTTAATAAGGAGATAAAAATGATAGAGTTTAGTGAAGAAGTAAAGAGGTTTATGAAAGAACACGATATTGATGAAGAAAAATTATTACAACACGACACCAAGGAGCATAACAAACTTGAAAACTTGATGCTAGACTTGTTTGACGAACCCGAAGGTGAAATACCTGATGATATAATGAACAAGTTCTATGTAGATTATTTAGACAAGCACCCTGATTTAAGAAAAAAAAGACTCGGTTATTGACAGCGTATGAAAATAATTATAGCAATAAACTATATAGCGATAGGATTTCTATTTGGGTTTTAGCAATAGTCAAATTTGGAGTATACTAAAACAGAGAAGCTCGGAGCAAAAGTTAAAATTATAAAGTATAATGTAGAAAGAAAAAGTTATGGTTTGCTTGGGTAGAAATGAATACTATATAATGCTGGTTGCTGACAATATGAAATTTTTTCTAAAATATGACATTGAAGAAGATGAATCTTTTATACGAGGAACCATACCACTCAACCAAACCACAAAAGTTTGGAAATCAGGTGGCCAAAATCAACATATTTCACTTGAAGAAAAAGAAAGAATTCAAAAGGCAAAGAAGTTTTGGCTAGGTTCGAAAGATGAAATTCTTAAAGGAAAATATGTAGATAAAAATAAAAGGCTTTACAAAATCTTTTTAGAGCAAAAACAATATACGAAACAGCAAAAGAAAAAGGAGCAAAAAGAAAAATGCGAAATATTAGAAATAAAAAAATTTATGATATTGTTACTGAAGAGATTAATGCTCTTGATCCTCTACGTCTTTTTGCAATGGGTGTTCCTTTTGATGAATATGATGGCGAAATATCCAATATTAGCTATAAAATTAGACGCAATAATAGTTTAAAATATATTGAACGAACATTGCAGGCACAATAGATGGATAGTTATAAAATGGTTGCTAAATATAAATTATCCCGGACTCATAAGCGAACAAGTTATTAATTGGTTTAGTGTAACTGGCTCACGAACACCAGAACACATTCTTGAATGTGCAAAAAAATGGGATGTTTTTGAAACAAAATGAAAGCACATATAAACTTGAAAATCATAAAATATATGATATAATAATAATTGCGAAACAAATCAATAAGTTCTTTTTTGTCTATAGGACTACGCTTAACTTTATTTTGGTAAAACTGCGTGCTTTTTCCATGTAGTCCTATAAGACTTATTGGTTTTGTTTCGCAAGCAAAGGAGCTCGCAATTTTCAGACGTGAGCTTCGGCTTGCGTCTTTTTATTTCTTATAAAGTCGTTTAAAATAAAGGAGATTATATTTATGCAAAAGAAAATAACTCATATAACAGAGAAAAATGTATATAAAAAGTATATTGTTAAAACAAAGGAGAAAATTTTTACTTATTCTTTCAAAGAAAAAAAGAGCAAAAAATGGGGAAACTTTGATCCAATGAAAAATTATGCTCTAGAAGAAAAGTTTTTAAACGATTTATTCAATAAATATAAATCTAACAAAAATAGAGAAGAAGTTTTTATAAAAGTAAGAGTACTCGATAGTTTCTATAGTACAAATTTAAAAGAGGGACTTAATGATATGGTTGACAACATTATAAAAATTAAAAACTTTGATAAATTATTGAAAGACGGAAACATTAAATTAATCGATAAAATGAAAAATGTAAAAAGTACTCGATATAACAAAAAAGAGTGCATTAGTTTTGCAAGTAAATATTGTAGCAGATATCAAAAAGAAAAATTTGCAATATATGATAAATATGTAAAAGAAATGCTATATTTAATAAACAAAGCAACAGGATTTACAGGAAAACAATTAAAAGTCAGTGATGTCCATAAAATGAATTATAAAGAGTTTTGTTCTATAGTGGATTGTTTTATTAAAAAATTTAATGAAAATAAACCAAAAAAAGAAAAACTCAACTATAAGTCTTTTGACCGTTATATTTGGACCTGGGCTAAGGAAATATTATATAAAATAAATAAAAGTAAGCAATAGTATGCTCCAAATGTTATAAACTATACAAAAAAATAAAAAACAAGGTTTTAAAAACCATTAGTACGTTTTGTTTTTTGATTCTCGCAAAACGTAAAAAAGAGGTGTTTATGTCAAGTAAAAAAATTTCAAGTCAAGCAATCTTAAGAAATTATTCACGCTCAGAAAAAAAATATTATGTGTATGCATATTATTCGGGAAATGACATAATTCCTATATATGTCGGAAAAGGAATAAAAGATAGATGCCTTGCCCATCTTGATGAATTTAGAAATGAAAAAAACTTAAAAGTATACATAATCAAAGAAAACTTAACAGAAGAAGAAGCATATAAAATTGAATCTGCATGTATTGATTTGATAGGAGTCGATAAATTAAAAAATAAAGTAAAAGGCCATCATTCTGAAAAACATATAGCAAATCAATTACTTGTTGAAGAAGAATTAAAAATAGATCAGGTTCCAAACAAATCTTTAATTATCTATTTAAGCGAAAAAGCCCTTATAAATCAAGATATAAGTATGATGGATGATTTAGAGTTATATGATAGAGCAAGGTATTGCTGGAGTTCTTCAAGAGTAAGTGGTGGCCTTAATAAATTGAATACGTATAAATATGTTTTTATTGCATTTAAAAAACACATAATAACTGTTTATAAAAATATTCATTGGTTTAAGGCAGGAACAACTCAATTATTTAAAAGAGAAAAAGAAAAAATACGTAATAATAGATATGAATTTGTGGGAAAAATCGATAATAAACTAAGTAAGAAATTTGCAGGAATGTATTATTTTAAAGAAAGTTGGCATTTTGGTGGTGGGTTAGATGTTTTAAAAGAATAAAACCTATTAATCTATTATTTAATGCTTAAACTATTAACAAAAGATATTAATTCTCTTATTCTCGTTTCTTTTTTCACAGGAGTCATTTATATGAAAAGATTACTCTTAAACATTATAACAATTATGCTAATTATTACAAATGGAGCCTTTGCAAAGCCCATTTTTATGACTTATGCTTATTTTCGTGCAGAAGATCTACTCGAAAGAACAAAGCTTGGAAATGTATATGACACTATAGGAGTATTTGACCCACTTGCCTCCCCTACAATTGCTATTTGGGTTAAAGATTCAGATGAACTCTGGGATGTTGAAACAGGAATTCTAACAGGTATCAACGATACAGAAGATCCAAATGTGAAACTTCTGACATTTATGTTTCAAGCACGAGACGGTTCTAATTATCATTTAAGAGTACATGACTATAGTGATATAGGTATTGAAAATCTTGAGGTTAGTAATATAAGTTATATGACAAGTGAAGCTGGAAAACTTAAAGGTCCAGAGAATATAGAAGGCAATTATCCAATAACAAGATATGACGGGGAAATACCAGAAGAAGAAATTGAAAAAATGTTCTTTAAATAAATCAGAGAAAGTTGAAAGAAAATAATGTTTTTCGTTTAAATTCTCTTGTATGACTTAATGCCTTTCTTAGTCAAATGATACCCCTTGCAAATATCGCAAAAATAATAGCTCATCTGATACTCTTTTGCTTTCTGCTTTGCTTCAACTTCATCTTTATATCGCTTTTTTCTTGCACATTTACGCCAACCTGCATGGCCTAATACATCTATATCATTTCTTTTCATTTTTTCTCACTTTTTATACACTTTTATTAAATTTCGTATATACATTATACCATGTTTTTAACATATCGCCAATTTTCTTTTTATCTCTTTCTTTTTCATAATCTCTACACAGAATTCAAAATATTAAAAAATCTAAAACTATGATATAATTATTTTCATAAGTTTTATGTGAGGAAATGTATAAGTTTAGACAAATGAGACGATTTAAGCAAGAAATAAGCAAAGAAGAATGTGTTGATGTTTTGAATATTACTTACCATAATTATTTTCTTCTATCATTTTAAGCATTTTATAAAATGTTTCTTTCGGAAAACCTATTACATTATCAATATTTCCATCAATCTTAACTACAAAGTCAAAGCCTTCATCCTGTATGCCATAGCTTCCTGCTTTATCAAAAGGCTTACACCTATCAATATAACCACTTATGTCTTCTTCGCTTAATTCTCTAAAACGTACTTTTGTCTCTTCATTATCAACAAGACATCTATCGTCTATCACTATACAGATAGAAGATGACACTATATGTTCTTTTCCAGAAAGAGACTTAAGTGTATCTTGCGCCTCGTTTCTTTCTTTGGGCTTTCCTATAATTATATTATCTTTTACTACAACTGTATCACATGTAACAATAATCAATTCATCTATATTATCTTTCTTTTTTATTTCGTTATATGCATTTTCTGCCTTTCTCTTTGCACATTCATTGACTAAGTCTTTGCTATATGGCTTTCCTACTATGTCATGTTCGACGCCTTTTGGTACATATACATCAAAAACTATCCCTTCTTTTTCAAGTATTTCTTTTCGACGAGGGGAATTAGATGCCAGTATTATTCTTTTATTTTTTATATCTTTCATATTTTTATTAATAAAAAATACCATAAGAGCCCTTTTTTGTCAACTTTTTCACGCCCTGTAAAACAAATTGTTATTTTGTATTGACAATTCTCTTTGTGCAAATTATAATGTTTATATTGGAGGTTTAATATGACTACAAATATCAATATAAGAGTTGACAAAAAATTGAAAGCTGCTGCCGACAATCTTTTCAATGATTTAGGTGTTACTATGTCTTCTGCTATAACAATGTTTTTAAAAAAAGCGATAAGAGAAGAAGGCATTCCTTTCGCAGTCAATAAAAATACTTATAGCGACACAACTAAAGTTTCTTTAAATGAATATACTGACATGAAAGATAAAAAGAAATACAAACGTTATTCTTCATTTAAAGATTTGCTCTCAGAGGTCAATAATGCTTAAGATAGTACCATCAAATCAATTTAAAAAAGATTTGAAGCTAGCGATAAAAAGAAAAGCAAATATCAAAGAATTAGAAAATGTTGTCGACACCCTTGCTAAAGGTTTTAAGCTTGATAAAAAATATAGAGACCACGAATTAAAAGGTTCATATAAATCTTTTAGAGAATGCCATATAAATCCAGATTGGCTGCTAATATACAAAATTGAAAAAAACGAACTTGAACTTTTTTTATTTAAAACTGGTTCTCACGCAGATCTTTTTAATTAAATATAATGTATAAGGAGTATCCTATGTTAAAGTTTATCACAAAATTTTTATATCTTACAAGTATCTTCGCGATACTTTGCGTTTTCACGTCTTGTGCTGTCTCTTCAGCAAGTCACACACAAGAAAAAGTTGAAGAAGATGTCTCATACTCAAATCTTTCAGAAGGTATGGATATGCCAGATATCGTCCTTCAAACCAATCAAGGTTCAACATTTGACCTAAGTAAAATAGATAAGCCCGCTCTTGTTAATTTCTGGGCAACTTGGTGTCCTCCTTGTAGATCAGAGATGCCAGGACTTCAAAATCTATATGACTCTTACAAAGATAAAGTTGACTTTATACTGATTGACTCTGGCGAGACAGAAGAAGACGTCAATAGTTTTATAAGTGAAGAAGGTTATACTTTCCCTATCGCATATGATTTAGACAATGCTTATAGTATTAAGTTTAATATTACAGCAATTCCTACTACTTATATAGTCGGAAAAGATAAAAAAATCAAAAAGTTTTTTCTTGGCGCCACTTCAGAGGAAGATTTTAAAGCTGCTCTTGATTCTGTAATAAATGAATAAATTATCAATTAAAAAATCCACTATCATCATCTTTATAGTTGCAATACTTTTTATTGCCGTAGGAATTAAAAATGGTGAGTTTTATGATGTCTATCAGAAAGCAAGGCTCATATGTCTTGAGTGTATCGGTATAGGATAGTGAAGTTAAGCAAACGAATAATTATACAGCTTGCATCTGCCATACTCTACAACGCCAATTTTTCAGGCTTTAAAAATGCAAAAATCTATCAAGGCCCTATCAAAAATGCTTGTGTGCCAGGGCTCAACTGCTACTCATGTCCTGGTGCTATAGCTGCTTGCCCCCTTGGTTCTTTTCAAAACTACATAATGCAAAAAAAGGGGGTTACTGGTTTATTAAATAGATTTCCTTTTTATGTCCTTGGTCTTCTTATACTTTTTGGTGTCATTTTTGGAAGAGTTGTCTGTGGCTTTCTTTGCCCTTTTGGACTTATCCAAGAACTCGTATATAAAATCAAAACTCCTAAAATCAAAAAAAATGATACTACACGAAAACTTACCATTATAAAATATTTTATACTTATATTTTTTGCCATACTTCTTCCTATAATCCTTGATAACCCAAGCTTTTGTAAATACATCTGTCCTGCTGGAACTATTGAAGCAGGTATCATCCATGTATCACTAAATAAAGCTCTTCAAAGTTCTATTGGTTTTTTATTTAACTGGAAAGTTTTTATCGCCATCATCATTATCATTATGTCACTTTTCATGTATAGATTTTTCTGTAGGTTTATCTGTCCGCTTGGTGCTATCTATAGCTTTTTCAACAATCACGCCATCCTTAGACTAAAAATCGACGAAAAAAAATGCACACATTGTAATGTGTGCATAAATACTTGTCTTATGGATGTAAAAAAAGTAAGTGATAGAGAATGTATAGAGTGTGGCGAGTGTGTTAAAAAATGTCCTGAAAATGCAATCTATAGATTTACTCCCACTCAATCGTAGCTACAGGTTTATCTGAAAAATCAAGTAAAATTCTATTGACTCCCTTTACTTCTTTTATAATTTTATCCCTGATCTTATACAATACTTTATATGGTATCTCATGAGATTTTGCTGTCACGGCATCTCTAGTGTCTATCGCTCTTATAATTACTGGCCATCCCATGTATCTCTTTCCGTTCTTTATGCCAGTAGATTTTATGTCTGGCACTATGCAGAAATACTGCCAAGGTAACTTCTTTAACTTTCCAATTTCTTTTCTTACTATAGCATCTGCCGCACGAAGGGCGTTTAGCCTATCTCTAGTTATAGCTCCGACACATCTTACACCTAATCCTGGTCCTGGGAATGGCTGTCTATAAACCATATCTTTTGGAAGTCCAAGAGCCAGGCCAACTATTCTAACTTCATCTTTATATAGATACTTCACTGGTTCAACAAGTTTAAAATTAAGTGATTTTGGAAGTCCGCCTACGTTATGATGAGCTTTTACACCTTTTGATTCAAGTATATCAGGATATATTGTGCCTTGTGCTAGATATTTTATCCCTTTTATCTTTTTTGCCTCTTTTGCAAACACATCTATGAAAACTTTTCCTATAATCTTTCTTTTTTTCTCTGGGTCAGCAACATTTTTTAACTTATTTAAGAAAAGCTCTGTCGCATTGATATACTTTAGGTTTGCTCCGAGGTTCTTTCTAAACACTTTTATAACTTGTTCTGATTCACCTTGTCTTAAAAGTCCATGGTTCACATGCATACATATAAGATTTCTTCCTATTGCTTTTATAAGAAGAGCTGCTGTGACAGAAGAATCTACTCCACCAGAGAGAGCGAGCAAAACTTTATCCTTCCCGACCTGCTTTTTAATTGTCGCAATCTGATCTTTTATATATTTTTCGGCTTGTTTCTTATTTACTATTCTTTTTAAACTCTTTGGCCTTTTATCCATAATTCCTCCTTTTATACTATTTGATTATTTTTGCTCTTAAGCAATACATCATGTGCTCCACCTTCAACAATCGAAGTAGAAGAGACAAGTGTAAGATTGGCCTTCTTTTGAAATTCTGATATGTCTGTGACACCGCAGTTACACATAGTTGATTTTATCTTGTGTACAGTAAGTCTGACATTATCTTTAAGCGATCCAACATATGGCACATAAGAATCTACGCCTTCTTCAAACTGAAGCTTTGCATCGCCGCCCATATCATATCGTTGCCAGTTTCTAGCTCTAGCGCTTCCTTCGCCCCAATATTCTTTATAGTAAGTTCCGTTGATCATAACCTTTGCTGATGGAGACTCTTCAAAACGGGCAAAATATCTTCCAAGCATAACAAAATCTGCACCCATAGCAAGAGCTAGTGTGATATGATGATCGTATACTATACCTCCATCTGAACATATAGGTATATATACTCCCTTTTTCTTATAGTAAGCATCTCTTGCGGCACATACATCCATGAGTGCCGTTGCTTGTCCTCTACCTATGCCTTTAGTTTCTCTTGTTATGCATATGCTTCCACCACCAATACCTACTTTTATAAAATCAGCTCCTGCGTCAGCTAAAAATTTAAATCCCTCTGCATCTACAACATTTCCTGCTCCGCATTTTACTTTTCCATTATATTTCTTTTTTATAAAATCAAGAGTGTCTTTCTGCCATACAGAATAACCATCTGACGAATCTATGCAGAGAACGTCTGCCCCTGCTTCTACAAGTGCTGGAACTCTTTCTCTATAATCTCTACTGTTGATTCCTGCCCCCACAATAAATCTTTTATGATCATCTAGGAGCTCTGAAGGATTGCCTTTGTGTTCTTCATAGTCTTTCCTAAATACAAGTGCTTTAAGGTGTCCTTTCTTATCTACGATTGGAAGAGTATTAAGTTTGTGTTCCCATATTATGTCGTTGGCTTCAGAAAGACTTATGCCTTCTTCAGCAGTTATCATCTTTTCAAGTGGAGTAAAAAATTCTGATATCGGAGTATCAAGTGACATTCTTGATACCCTATAATCTCTAGATGTGATAATTCCAAGAAGTTTACCCGTTCCTGTGCCATCATCTGTTACAGGCGTTGTAGAATGCCCTGTGCGTTCTTTTACTCTTAGGGCTTCTGCAAGGGTAGTGCCATATTGCACATTTGCATCACTCTCAACAAAGCCCGCTTTATATGCCTTTACCTTTTTTATCATCTGGACTTCGTTTTCTATACTTTGCGACCCATATATGAAAGATATGCCTCCTTCTTTTGCCAATGCCACAGCAAGTCTATCACCAGACACAGCCTGCATAATGGCGCTAACCATTGGTATATTAAGACTTATCTCTGGCTTACTTCCTTTTTTAAACTTTGTAAGCGGCGTTGTAAGTGATACATTATCTGGTGTGCAGTCCTTCCCTGTGTATCCAGGAATCAAAAGGTACTCATTAAATGTACGTGATATTTCTTTTGCTATCTTTGCCATTCTTTCTCCTTCGGATCTTAAAGACCCATTTATTTTCCCATACAAAATTTTGAAAATATTTCATCTATCACATCATCTGTCACTTCTATGCCAAGAACTTGAGATAAACTTATATATGCATCATTTAAATCTATAGTATAGAAGTCTTCTGATACTTTACTCTCTATTGCCGATAGAACATTTTGCAACGATTTTTTTGCTTTTTTTATCGAAGAAAACTGTCTTTCATTTGATAAAAATATCTCATTATTAAAATCTATATCTCCAAAAACAAAGAGCTTTTCTATGGATTCTTCTAGCTTTTCTAGGCCCTCTTTTGTTTTTGTAGAAAAATCTATTACTATTATATCATAATTAAAGAGATTTTTTAATTTTTCTTTATCTATAACGTTTTTGCCTAGATCTATCTTGTTTATTAGTACTATACATTTCTTATTTTGACTTTGGCATAATTTTATAAGAGCTTCATCGTCTTTACTTAAAGGAGTCGTTGCATCAAGCATTAAAATTATCAAGTCTGCTTTTTTTATCTCGCTTTTTGCCTTTTCTATCCCTATCTCTTCAACCTTATCAATCCCTTTTTCTTCTCTTATGCCAGCAGTATCTATGATGTTTAAGGTTATACCTCTTAAGTTTATACTCTCTTTTATTATATCCCTTGTTGTCCCCGCCACATCAGTAACTATTGCTCTTTCTTCATCAAGTAGGAGATTTAGAAGAGAACTTTTTCCTACATTTGGCCTTCCTATGATAACAGTATTTACCCCTTCTTTAATGAGTCGGCCATTATCATAATTTTCTATTATCTTATCAATCTCATTAATAATATTATCGACTTTATTTTTAAGCTTTTCTTTATATCCATCTAAAGACATGTGCTCTGGATCATCAAGGCATGCTTCGATGAAAGCTATCGATTCTAATATTTCTTTTCTAAAATGATTTAGTTTTTCTGATATATTTCCTCTTAATTGTTCAAAACTTACCTTCAACGCATAATCGTTCTTTGACATTATGATGTCCGATACAGACTCTGCCATAGATAAGTCTATACGACCATTTAGAAACGCCCTCTTGGTGAATTCCCCAGGCTCCGCTATCCTTGCGCCTCTACCTTCTATTAACTGCAATATCTTTTTAAGTACTAGTGGCCCACCATGACATTGCACTTCAACTACATCTTCAGTCGTATATGAATGAGGCTTTCGCATAACTATGCATATAACTTCATCTATTAACTCATTTTTTTCTTTATCACATATATATCCGTGATACGCTTTGTAGCTTTCAGTAAAACTCTTTTCATTTTTATTCTTATCAACAAAAATAGAAGAGATTATATCTATAGCATCATCTCCTGAAACTCTTATTATACCTATGCCTGCTGGAGTCATAGATGTGGCGATTGCCACTATTGTGTCTTCATGTCCCATATTTTATATCATCTATTATATCTTATAATCAAAGTTTTTTAAAGAAAAAAGCAGGCTTATAGCCTGCCTATTTTAAGACCGATACAATGAAGTTTATAGTGTGGTCTGTGGACCAGCTGCAAGTACTTCATTGTACTTGTCAATGATTGTCTTCTGTATCATCTCTCTTGTCTCAGAATTAATTGGGTGAGCTATGTCTTTGAACTCTCCATCCTTTCTCTTAACTGATGGCATAGCTATGAAAAGACCATTGTCGCCTTCTATAACCTTGATGTCGTGTACTACGAATACTCCATCAATAGTGATAGCAGCGATTGCTTTCATCTTGCCTTCCTTTTCCATAATTCTGATTCTTACATCTGTAATATTCATTTCCGTTCGCCTCCTTAAATATTGCATAGATATAATAACTCACTTTACTAAAAAAATCAAGTCATATATCAATATAAAATAAGCTTTCCGATTGACAATTTTTGATTTTATGTCAAATACCTTCTATATAATATCTATGTGACAAGATTTCATAACATTTAATGCACTTTGATGATTTTCTATGCTGGTGCCTGCACATAAATCTTTTTCAACTGCGATTGGCTTCTCTGGATAAAATGCTTTTGCTAATAACACGTTGCTAACTACACATATGTCTGTGCATAGCCCTACAAAAGTTATCTTGTCATATTCTTTTAGATAAGTTGGTAATTCTGTACTTCCAAAGGTATATTTTATTATTATCTTTTTGGCATTTTTTTCATAAGGCTTTAGTTCATCACATATATCGTGACCTTTTGTGCCTTCCATGCAATGTTTTATAGGAAGATATTGACCTTCTCTTGTTTTTTCATATGGTTCAAGATGAGTATCTTTTGTAAAATATATATCTTCGTTTTTATTAATAGCTTCCTCTATTCGTGCTTTTACCTTAGGAACTATCGTTTCTGCTTCAATACTTCCAAGTGATCCCGTTATAAAATCATTTTGCATATCTATTACTATTAGACATTCTTTCATGAGTTCACCTTTTATCTTTTGTATTTAACTACTACGTGCCTATCTTTATCTACACCCTTTGATACAGTCTCTATGTTTTTCTCTTTCTGTAAAACTGAATGTATAATTCTTCTTTCATAAGATGGCATAGGCTCTAATTCATAGTCTTTATGTGTCTTTCTTACGTTGTTAGCAACTGTTTTTGCAAGAGTCTCGAGGGTTTTATTTCTTTTCTCCCTGTAATTCTCGCTGTCCATGCTTATTTTCACCCTATTACTCTTTCCATTATTAACAACTATATTAGCAAGATGCTGAAGGGCATCAAGTGTAGCACCATGCTTACCTATAATCACGCCTATCTTTTCGCCACTTATATTAATGACAAGGGTATTTTTTTCTTTTATTGCTTTATAATCAAGATTGATTTTAGTGTTAAATTCTTTAAAGATAGGTTCAAGAAAATTTTTCACCTCATTAAATACTTCTTCAGGGTCTCTTGTCATCACTTCTTCCTTTTTAGCAACGCCTTTGCTTGTTGAGACCTTTTCTGTCTTAAACTCATAGACACCAGATTCTTTTTCTACAAGTTTCTCTTTTTTGTTGACGCTTTCTTTCTTATAGTTTTCTTCTTTGTCGTCATTCTTATATGCTTCTATTATAAATGGCCTAGAACCTATACCAAAAAATCCTTCCGATCCCTCTTGAATCACTTCATATGCTATGTTATCACTGGTAGTAGATAATTCTAGCATAGCGTTATTGATTGCCTCATCTATTGTTTCACCTTTTATTTGTATTCTCATTTTATACTCCTTACCTTACTTGTTGTTTCTTTCATTATACTTTTGAACCATATTTGCTTTTGCAAAAAGAGAATCAGGGTTTTCATCTTTAAAATAATATTCATTGGCCTTCTCTATATGCTCTTTCTGTTCGTTAAGTATCTTTTCTCTTTCTTGCTCTTTCTTTTCGGCCTTTTCTTCCATTCGCTTTATATTGTTAGCAGCTTGAGCCTCGTTAATAGGAGGCAAGCCTTTTTTTGCTCTCTTTTTGTTGGCCTTCTCTATGTTCTGCTTTATCATAGCGTCTATATCAAGGTTTTTAAGCTGCTTATTAACTATAAGCTGAGTAATAACCATAAATACAGATGTTGCTATCCAATATATACCTAGACCTGTTGCAAATCCCCAGCAGAATACCGCAGACATAATAGGCATCATTATGTTCATAGACTTCATTGTCTGTTGCATAGTGTCGCCTTCTCCATTTGTCTCTGTCTTTGGTCTTGTCTGGGCTTGCATGATCATTACTGATGCATACTGTGATAGTCCTGCAAGTATAGGCACTAAAATATATGGTGACATAAAGCCATGTGCACTAGGTGCAGTAGATAAGTTTAGACCAAGAAAAGAATTGGCCTCGTTTATCTCGACCATTGTGTTTTCAATTGTCTGTTGTGCATTTGCAGGGAACTCTCGTGCAAGAGCTTGCATCTGATCCGGATTTAATTTGTATAGAAAATCTATGATAAAATTCTTTTGTTGTTCTACTGTGTAAGTACCTTCTGTACCAAAATTATGTATCTGGTTAAGAGTTATACTTTTGATACTATCTTTGTTGTCATTAAAAAACTTTGTTAAAGTGTCTATTGCGCCAACGCCGCCCATAGCATCAACGATAACCATAAATTTATCTTTTATCGCTGGTACATATGCTGGGACATTCATTATAACTCTATATAAAGCAAAAAGTATAGGCATCTGTATAAGTAGCTGCACGCAACTTCCTGTCATAGAAGTACCATACTTTTCATATACAGCTTTTATCTCTGCTTGTTGAGCCATCATTGACTGCTGATCATTCTTTCCTTGATACTTTGCTTGTATAGCTTGTATCTCAGGTTGTATGATAGCCATAAGCTTTGAAGACTTCTGTTGACGAACTGTAAAAGGATAGAGTATAAGTCTAGTAATCAAAGTAAATATTATGATAGCAAGTCCTATATTACCTATACCTATCTTATCAAGAGCTAGGTAGATACCATTCATCAGATAACCAAAAATCGTAGCTATTGGTCCAAGTATTCCACCATGTGCTGTTAAAAATAACATCTATCTTTCCTCCTTTAGGCTTTGTCCTTACGGAACTGGATCATATCCGCCTTTAGAGAAAGGATTACATCTTATTATTCTCCATAATCCCATAGCACCTCCTTTTAGTGCACCATACCTACTAATTGCTTCCATAGTATAGTTAGAGCATGATGGGGTATATGCACATCTACCAAAAAGAGATAATGTTGGAGAAATATATTTCTGATATTTTTTAATTAAAAAAATTAAAAAATTTTTGATCAATTTAATCCTCTTTCTCTAAAATATCCTGTCTCTTACATAATTGTAAAAATTCTTCGTTTAATTTAATAAATTCTGTCTTGTCGCTACCCACTCTAAGTACAATTATCAAATCATATCCATCTTTTATCTTATCAACATTCTTTCTATAGATTTCTCTAATTCTTCTTATTAGAGTGTGTCTTACGACAGAGTTTCCAACTTTGTGTGATACAGAAATCCCATATCGGTTTCTTTCCATAGCACTACTTTTCAATACATATAAAACCAAATTTTTACTTGCCTGTGATTTTCCATTTGTATATATATTTTTAAAATCACTAGCTTTTTTAATCGTATCTTTCATCAAAACAAAAATTGGTCGTTTTCTCGACCAAGATTAAAACTATACCGTTAATTGCTTTCTTCCTTTAGCTCGTCTAGCAGAGAGTACCTTTCTTCCATTTGCGGTGCTCATTCTAGATCTAAAACCGTGTACTTTCAATCTTTGTCTCTTTTTTGGCTGTAAAGTCATTTTTGCCATGTATTTTTCCTCCTTTCTATATGATAGTAAAACATAAAAAGTATAGTCTTTTTTGAGTTTTTTGTCAATAAAAAAAACTGTTGTTTACGGGGTTTTTGTTGTTGATAACTTGTTAATAACTCTTGGTATTTTTATATTTTCTTCTATAATTATGTACTATTAATTTTGTTGTTTTTTTGTGCATTTTCCACCGCTTTTTTGAGTTTTCCACCTTGATAATCACAACCTATTGATGTATAATATATGCATATTATGTCTAAGTCTTTTGAAAAACTTAATCATGATTGGTCAGATTTGCTCCTTCAGATGAAAGAAGATTTTGAGATAAGTGACCATGTATATGAAGCTTTTATAAAAGATGTCTTAAAGCCTATAAAACTAGAAAAAAACACCCTTTATATAGAAGTTCCAGAGGACGGATATATAAGTTTCCTTCAGAATAGAGTCCTTTCTCAGTTAAGGATAACAGTATCACACGCCACAGGTATATCTACAGAAGATCTTGAGATAGTCTTCAAATCTAAAAACTCTTCTTTAAAAAAGATAAAAGAAGAGACTTCTGATTTTGATTCTTTGCTTAAATCAGCAGGTATCAACGAACCCCTCAATTCTTTTGAAAATTTTGTGCAAGGAGCATCTAATTCTATTGCCTTTGCTACTTGTATTGCTGTTGCTGAAAATCCTGGAGAAAATTTTAATCCACTTTTCTTATATGGTAAAACAGGTCTTGGCAAGACTCACTTAGCTCAAGCGATAGCCAATAGCGCTCTTAGAAAAGATCCTTCTTTAAACATAATATTCACAAGTTGTGAACGCTATGCACAAGAATTTGTTGATAGCATTACCAATAATACTGTTTCTGCATTTAAAAATAAATATAGGAATGTTGATATCTTAATTATTGATGATATACATATACTTGCAGGAAAAGAAAAAACACAAGAGGAATTTTTTAATACTTTCAACGTTCTTCATGAAAATAAAAAACAAATAGTATTAACTTCCGATAAATCTATTAAAGAGATGGGTGATGACATGGAAGATAGGTTAAAATCAAGGTTTTCTTGGGGGACAACTTGTGAATTATATCTTCCTGATTATGAGACAAGAATTGCCATCCTTAGAAAAAAAGAACAAAATCTTCACCCAGAATATCCAGTAGATAACGAAGTTATAAAATATATAGCTAAAAATGTCCAATCAAATATAAGAGAACTAGAATCATCTCTTAAAAACATTATTCTTTATTCTAAACTTATAAAGAAAACTGTCGATTTAGATTTAGCTAAAGAAAGACTCTCAGATATTAAAAATAAAGAAGATAAAAAACTAACTCCTGAACGTATAACAAGAGTTGTTTGTGAATATTTTGGAGTTAATATACTTGATGTCTGTGGAGTAAAGAGAAATAGAGAATTTGTATATGCAAGAGATATATCTATATATTTATGTAGAAATCTTATAAAAGATATTACTCAAGCAAAAATTGGAGAGTTTTTTAATAGAGATCATAGTACTATTATAAATTCTTGTAAAAAGATAGAAGAAAGAATGAATGAAAAAGAACTTTCGGAAAATATAAAAAATATTAAAGATAAATTGTTAATATAATATCTTATTATTTTTATTATTAACATTTTTTAAAACATAAAAACCTTTATTTTTTGCTAATTTTATAACTTTTCAACATTTAAACAGCCTTAATAATAATAAATAAATATATATATATAATAATAAAAGGAGACCTTACTATGAAAATAGAGTTTAAAAAAGAAGATTTTTTAGATTCATTGCAGGTTGTTAATAGAGCAGTAAAAAGAGGAAATATATACCAGATTTTAGACTGTGTATTAATTGATGCAACTAAAAATAAGATAACTCTTACAGCACAAGATGGAAAAGAGATAACTATAAAAAGAGAGACAGAAGGAGAGATAAAAGAAAAAGGTAAAGCTGCCATAGATAGTAATTATCTTATAGATATTATAAGAACTATGCCAGAAGGATCTTATATAGAATTAGAAGTAACAGAAAAAAGAGAATGTATTATAGTTTGTGGTGAATCAAAAAAGACTATACAAAGTAAAGATGAGACCACATACCCTAATATATTATCAGTTAATAAAGAAAATAAAATAATAATAAATGAATTAAAATTAAAAAAAGTAATAGAAAAAACCATCTTTTCATATGATAAAAATTTAGAATCAGGAAATATTGTTTTAAAAGGAATTAATTTTAATATTAATAAAGAAAATATTAAAGTTAAATCAATGGATGGTTATATTATATCTATTGTAAATGAAAAAATTAATAATAATAATACATATGAAGTAAATATACCAGGATCAGCACTTGAAGAATTAAATAAACTTATAAAAGGAGAAGTAAATAAAGATGTTATTGTTTATATAAGTGAAAAACATGTAGCATTTGAATTTAATAATACTTTTTTTATTTCACTTATCATACCAAATAAATATATAGATACAGATAGAATTTTTAACATGGAATATTCTACAAAAATAGAGATAGACAGAAGTAATTTTACAGATTGTCTAAGAAGATCTATACCAGTTCTTAGAGATAATGATAATAAACCAATAATTTTTGATATAAAAGAAGAAAAGATGGACATTAATTTAAATTCTTTATCTGGTGATTCTCATGAAGAGATAGATATTAAAAAATCAGGTAAAGACCTTATGATTGCTTTTAATGTTAAAAATCTTATAAAGATATTAAATGTTATAGAAGATGAAAAGATATATCTTTATTTTGCAGGTTCAAAACAACCAGTTATTATAAAAGATAAACAAGAAACATATACTTATCTACTTACACCAGTAAAAATATAAAATGTATATAGAAAATCTTAGATTAAAAAATTATAGAAACTATAAAGAAATATCTATATATTTTGATCCAAGTATCAATATAATATATGGCAATAATGCTGAAGGAAAGACTAATCTTCTAGAATCAATTTTTTTGTGTGCCACTTCTAGATCTCATAGAGGAAGCAAAGAAAAAGACATAATTAACTTCAACGAAGAAGAAGCACACATAAAGATGATTTTTAATGAAAAAGAAGAAAAAAAGCAAGTCATAGACATTCAGTTAAATAAAGAAAGTAAAAAAGGTATTGCTCTTAATGGTATAAAGAAAGAAAAACTTTCAGATTTCCTTGGGACATTTTACGCAGTTATTTTTTCACCGGAGGATCTAAATATTATAAAAGAAGGTCCAGCAACAAGAAGAAAATTTATAGATATGGAGCTTTACCAGATAGATAGACAGTATGTAATAAGCATTTCAAACTATAATAAGGTTCTTAACCAGCGAAATGCTGTCTTAAAAGATATATATAGCGCTTCAGGAAATAATAAAAATGATCTGATAACTCTTCTCGACTCATACGATGATCAACTTATAAGATATGGTACAGAGGTTATATTAAAAAGAAAAGAAAATATAGAAGATATAGCAAAAAAGATAAAAGATATATATTATAAAATTTCCGGTGAAAAAGAAGAGTTAATATTAAACTATGAAAACGATGTTTTTTCTTCTGAAATTGAAAAAACTTACAAAGAAAAGCTAAAAGAAACAAAAGAACAAGACATAAAACAAGGCTACACCACAATCGGTCCTCACCGCGATGATATAAGCTTTATAATAGATAATTTGGACTTAAGACAATTTGGCTCTCAAGGTCAGAAGAAGACAGCGGCTATTAGTCTAAAACTTGCAGAACTACTTATTATGAAAGAAAAAAAAGGCAACACACCTGTTTTACTTCTTGATGATGTTTTTTCAGAGCTCGACGAAAAAAGACAAAAAGAACTTATTGAAAATCTAGATGGCATACAGACAATAATAACTTGCACAGGAATGAAACGAAATATATATGATCTATTAAAACCCAATAAAATATTTAAAGTTAGTAACAACGAAGTGATATCACAAACCCCGAATGAAAGATATGGATAATTTAAAAAATCAAAAATATGGCGCCGAACAGATTCAAGTCCTAGAAGGTCTTGAACCAGTTAGAGTTCGCCCAGGAATGTACATAGGATCAACGGGAGAGCGAGGTCTACACCATATCGTATATGAGATAGTAGATAACTCAGTAGACGAAGCTCTTGCCGGTTTTTGTAATGAGATAAATGTAACTATAGAAAGTAACAATTCAATTACTGTTCGCGATAATGGTAGGGGTATACCAGTAGATGAAAAAGAGGGAAAGGGAAAGTCTGCCCTTGAGATAGTATTTACTGTCCTCCACGCAGGAGGAAAGTTTGGCGGTGGTGGATATAAAGTTTCTGGTGGTCTTCACGGTGTAGGAGCATCTGTTGTCAACGCGTTATCAAAAAATCTCGTTGTCAAAGTATATAGAGACGGTAAAATCTATTCGCAGAGTTATGAAAAAGGTGTACCGACAACAAAAGTTGAAGTTATAGGAACTTGCGCAGAGAATGATCATGGTACAGAAGTTCATTTTGTACCTGATGATACAATTTTTGAAACATTAGTTTTTAATTATGACACATTAAAGACAAGATTAAGAGAGACAGCTTTTCTTACCAAAGGACTTAAGATAACCTTAACCGATAAAAGAGAAGGAAAAGAAAAAGATCAGACTTTTTGTTACAGTGGTGGTATAAAAGAATTCGTTGAGTTTATAAACAAAAGCAAGAAGCCAATATACGACAAAGTATTTTACTGTGAAGGAACTAAAGACAACATACTTGTAGAAGTAGCTCTTCAACATAATGTAGAGTATCAAGAAGCTATATATACATTTGTCAACAACATCAACACCCCTGAAGGCGGAACTCATCTTACAGGCTTCAAAAATTCTCTAACAAAAGCAATTAATGATTATGCAAGAGAGCAGAAATATCTTAAAGAAAGTGAAGAGAATCTCTCGGGAGAAGATATAAGAGAAGGTCTTACAGCAATAATTTCTATCAAGGTTGAAGACCCAGAATTTGAAGGCCAGACAAAACAGAAATTAGGAACGCCAGCAGCCCAATTTGCAGTTCAAAGCATTCTTGGTGATAATTTTAAATATTTCTTAGAGCAAAATCCTGCTATAGGAAAAGTAATATGTGAGAAATCAATCCTAGCTCGTAAAGCGCGTGATGCAGCAAGAAAGGCAAGAGATCTTACAAGAAGAAAGACTGCTCTTGAAGGCGGAGGTCTTCCTGGAAAACTCGTTGATTGTAGCGAAAGAGACGCAAAACTTTGTGAGATATTTATAGTAGAGGGAGATTCTGCCCTTGGACCAGCGAAAGATGGTCGTGATAGTAGATATCAGGCAGTTATGCCTCTTCGAGGAAAGATACTCAATGTTGAAAAGGCAAATGAACAAAAAATGTATGAAAACGCAGAAATCACAGGCATGATTACAGCTTTTGGCACAGGTATAAAAGATGAATTTGATATAAGCAAACTTCGTTATGACAAAATTATAATCATGACAGATGCCGATGTAGACGGAGCACATATTTCTACACTTATGCTTACATTCTTATATAGATTTTTACCAGGACTTATAAAAGAAGGACATGTATATCTAGCCCAACCCCCTCTTTTTAAAGTTTCAAAAGGAAAGAAGTTCTTTTATGCTTATTCAGATGCAGAAAAGGATGAGAGAGTTAAAGAACTTGGTGAAGACTGTGATGTATCAAGATATAAAGGTCTTGGTGAGATGGACACAGAAGAACTTGCCGAGACAACCATGGATCCAGAGACAAGAGTTCTTCTTCGTGTTAACATGAATGATGATGCAGCATCAGAACTTGACCTTACATTTACAACTCTTATGGGCGATGAAGTAGAACCTCGTAGAGTCTTCATAGAAGAAAACGCAAAATATGTTCAAAACCTTGATGTATAATATGGAACCAAATGTATTTGATAAAATTAAAGAAGTAGATCTGAAGAAGACGATGGAGAATAGTTATCTTGACTATTCTATGTCTGTTATTGTTAGTCGTGCACTTCCAGATGTGAGAGATGGGCTTAAGCCAGTTCAGCGTCGTATCCTTTATGCTCTCCATGCTCTTGGAGTTACCCCAGATAAGAAGACAAAAAAATGTGCAACTATAGTCGGAGAGACAATGGGTAAATATCACCCACATGGCGACTCATCAATATACGGTGCACTTGTTGGTATGGGACAACCTTGGAACTATAGAAAGGTTCTTATAGATAAACAAGGAAACTTTGGTTCTGAAGATGGTGATAGTCCAGCAGCTATGCGTTATACTGAGGCTAAGATGTCTAAGATGGCTGCATTTATGCTTGATGGTATAAACAAAGATGAAGTAGATTTTGTACCTAATTTTTCTAACGAATATGAAGAGCCAGTTGTTTTACCTGCAAGATTTCCTAACCTTCTCATAAATGGCACCACTGGTATAGCAGTTGGTATGGCAACCAATATACCTCCGCACAATTTCTCTGAGGTTATAAACGCTGTCGTTAAAATCATAGATGATAAGATCGAAGATAAAGAAACCGATATAGAAGAGATACTTAATATTATACAGGGTCCAGATTTTCCTACAGGAGCGCTTATACTTGGAAGAAAAGGTATAAGAGATTATCTCACAACAGGAAGAGGCAAGGTTAAGATAAGAGCCAACTGTGAGATCGTGACAGATGATAAAGGAAAACAAAAGATAGTAGTCCACGACCTGCCTTATCTTGTCCATAGGTCAGAACTTATAGAGAAGATAGCTCTTCTTGTTAAAGATAAAAAGATAGAAGGTATAACACATATACTTGATGTCTATGGAAAGAAGACAACTGACAAGATAGAGATATCTTTAAGAAAAGATGCATCAGCCAATATTATTTTGAATCAGCTATATAAGATGACAGAACTTCAATCTAGTTTTTCTGTTATTATGCTTTGTATTGTCGGTGGCGAACCAAAGACTCTTAATATATTAGAGATGCTTAATGAATTTCTTAGCCACCAAGAGATAGTTGTAACAAGAAGAACTAAGTTTGATTTAAAGAGAGCAGAGGATAGAGCCCACATAGTAGAAGGTCTCATCAAGGCAATAGACATAATAGATGAAGTTATAAAGACGATTAAAGAATCGACAGATGCAGAAGAAGCCAAAGTTAATCTCGTAAGCAAATTTGCATTTACTGAGAAACAGGCAAGCAGCATAGTTGACATGAGACTTCGTGCTCTCACCAATCTTGAATCAGTAAAATTAAAATTAGAATTAAAAGATCTAAAAGAGAAGATTGCTTATTATAAGAACATATTGGGCGATAACAAAAAGCTCCTTTCAGTCATCAAAGACGAGCTTCTTGAGATGGAGAAGAAAGAGCATGACGAAAGAACGACAAAGATAGTAGAAGAAAAAGAAGATAAAGATTTTAAAGCAGAAGAACTAATACAAGAAAGCAACATAATTATTACCATGTCACATCTTGGATATATAAAGAGCATGGATCCAGATACATTTAGAAAGCAAAGTCGCGGTGGCGTTGGTGTGAAAGGAATGACAACAATCGAAAAAGATTTTGTTCAAGAAGTATTCATGACAACGAAACACTCTAACCTTATGTTTATAACCAATTTTGGTCGTATGTATCAGATAAAAGGTTATGAAGTGCCAGAAGGAAGTAGACAAGCAAGAGGCACAGCCATAGTCAACATGCTTAGACTCAAAGAAGGAGAGTTTATCACAGCAGGCATAGACAATAAAACCTGGGACGATGACAAATATCTTCTTTTTGCAACAAAGAAAGGCCTTATCAAGAAGATAAAATTATCAGAATTCGAAAACGTTCGTCAAAATGGTATAAAAGCTTTAAACATTAAAGACGGCGATATGCTTATAGCAGCAAAGATTATAAGAGGCAACGATGACATATTCCTTATTACGAAAAAGGGTATGTGTATGAGATTTAATGAATCAAAGCTTCGAGATATGGGAAGAGCTGCAGCAGGTATAAGAGGCATAAGGATAAAAGAAGGCGACGAGTTAATCTCGATGCTAGTATCAAGCGAAGGAAAAGAGTTACTTCTAGTAGCAGAGAAAGGTATAGGAAAGAGAACGGAAGCAGCAGAGTTTTCTACTAAAGGTCGTGGCGGTAAAGGAATGATATGTTATAAGCCGAGTGATAAGACTGGAAACCTTGTCGGAGCAGAGCTTGTAAATGGCGATGAAGATCTTATGATAATTAACGAGAAGGGTCTTGTGGTGAGAACTTCAGTAAAAGGAATAAGGCTTATGGGAAGAGCAGCTACAGGCGTTCGCATTATGAAGAATGAGGAAGGCACGAAAGTAACCAGTATAACCAAAGTAAAGTCATAGACACACAAAGAAGAAGTATTATAGATCTAATTGTAGGGGTGAACACTGCGAGTCAGAGAAGAGATATGGATCAAGAATATACATTATATTTGGATGAAAGCAAATCCGTCGACAACATTTTTGTTATCGGCGGTTTTGCGTGCCATATAAACAAAGAAGAGATAATTGAGAGAAAACTCGCTGAATTAAAAAAGAAGATATGGAAGAACCCAGAGACAAGAGAAGAGAAGGTTTTTCACGCTACGGATTATATAAAAAGATATCCAGAAGTGTTTAAAGATCTTATAGATATAGTTGAAGAAGTTGAAGGCGTTGTATTTGCAACAGTAATAAAATTAGATGAGTTGGTTGAACTTTTTGGAACAGGGTATTCAAAAAGCGAGAAGACAGAATTTGCTTTGGTGGAAGATCCATTCAATATAGCTCTTGAAAAGATAATAGAAAACTATACTCACTTTCTTTATTATAAGCATGGCTATGGCAAGACTGTCTATGAGGCAAGAAACACCGAGAACGATAAATGGAACACAAGCCCTGATTTTTTATTAAAGAAAGATTATCTCAGAATTATTGCAAATAATAAAGGTGTATCTTATGTCAATGATGAAGCGCTAAAACTATGCAACACTAATTTTTCTGTGCGAAGAAAGAAAGAAGATGTGGCAGGTCTTCAGATAGCAGATAACATAGCATATATAATTGCAAGATCTATGTCTTACTCGCTTAAAGAAAATGAGAATATAAGTAAAATTTTTGATGAGATATTTGACCTTGCCTATAACGGCAATTTTAATAGGAAAAATAAGGATCTTAGACATTTTTATGGCATAAGGATACTACCAGAGATGTTTAGAACTATACCAATGGAGAGAAAGGGTGCAGGACAGATAAAGTATTATAACCATATGATTAAAATGCTAGAAGAGAGAGTAAAAGATCTTGAAAAAGACCCCAACGCAATAAGCAAGGTGGATCAAGGGAAACTTCAAAATGATTAATTATAAAGAAGATAAAATTATAGATTTTCTAGAGAAATTATCAAACACGGATTCTATGCCAGGAGGAGGTGTTGCTGCGTCGCTTGTAGGAGCTGTCGGTATATCAGCAGCCCTTAAAGTATGCAATCTAAGTCTTGGAAAAGAGAAGTATAAAGAGCATGAAAGTTTAATAAAAGAGTCCATTGTTAAATTAGAAGAGTACAAGAATTTGCTTTTGCAACTTATGGATGAGGACGCAGAGAAATTTAAGGCAATGGAAGAAGTCTACAAGATGCCAAAAGCAACGGAAGAAGAGAAGGCAAAGAGAAAAAAAGCACTAGAAGAAGCATGCAAAATCTGTTGTGAAGTTCCAATAAAAGTAATTGCCAAAGCATCAAGTGCGATGTCAGTAGTTGTAAATTTAGTTGGCAAAACAAATGCATCTGCAGCAAGTGATTTAAAGGTAGGACTTAAGCTTTTAACAACAACCATATATTCAGCGTGGGATAATATAGAAACAAATTTGAAATATATAGAGGATGAAGAGTTTAAAAAACCTTTGTTAAATATAAAAATTCAACTAGATGACCTAACAAAGGATTTATAACTTTCGTTTGTAGGGAGCCTTAAAGGAATAGCTGTAGGGTGAGCGCCCGAGCGTAGCGACAAAGTGCCCTTGGGGTGTACTGCGAGTCCGAAGAAAGAAATGGAAAAAAGTAAGGCAAAAATTAAATCAGTATGTATCAGCGAGAAGAAAGGCACCCAGAAGCACCCAGTAGATGCTATAGAGCTTAAGGTAGATCATGGCATAGTAGGAGATGCTCATGCAGGTAACTGGCATAGACAGGTAAGCCTACTTAGCGTTGATAGTGTTGCGAAAGTACAAGAGCATATTAACTTTGAGTTAAAGCCAGGAGCTTTCGCAGAGAATATCCTTGTAGAAAGAGGCATTACTTTATATGAACTTCCTATAGGGACAAAACTAAAAGTTGGTTCTGCAGAGTGCGAGGTTACACAGATTGGAAAAGAATGTCATTTTGATTGTGAGATAAGAAAGAAAGCAGGAGATTGCGTGATGCCAAGAGAAGGCATCTTTGTAAAAGTGTTAAAAGATGGCATTGCAAAACCAGGTGATGACATAGAGATAAGATAAATTGATATGAGTAGTGAAGACATTAAAGAGATCCCGGATATTACAAAACAAGAGTTGTCTAATCCTTATTCTCCGAGATATGAAGCTAAAATCTCAGGATCATTTAATAATTCTTTAGGGACACCCTCTTTTGCAACTTTTCCAGTCTCAAGCACATAGGCTTTATTGGCAATAGAGAGTGCCTTTTTTGCATTTTGTTCAACAAGTAAGATTGATACGCCTTCCTTATGAACTTCTTCTATAATATCAAAGATAGTGTTGACATAGATAGGAGAGAGCCCCATAGATGGCTCGTCAAGGAAGAGAAGTTTTGGCTTCGACATGAGAGCTCTTCCTACTGCAAGCATCTGTTGTTCACCACCAGATAGTGTTCCTGCAAGTTGTTTTGATCTCTCTTTAAGTATAGGGAATTTCTTATATACATTTTCAAAACTTTCATTAATTTCATCTTTGTTGTTACGAGTAAAGGCACCAAGTTTAAGATTTTGATATACAGAAAGAGAAGCAAAGATTCTTCTGCCTTCAGGCACATGGGCTATGCCATCATTTACAAGTTTGTGATTTAAGTGCTTAGTTATATCTTTGCCGTGGTATTTTACTTTTCCGCTTTTTAAAGGAACGATGCCAGTTAAGGTTTGTAGGATGGTTGTCTTGCCTGCGCCATTTGCTCCTATGAGAGTAACTATATCACCTTCGTCCACAGAAAAACTTACATCCTTTACAGCATGTATCATACCATAGTAGACATTCATTTTTTTAACTTCAAGAAGGGCCATGTTATTCTCCAAGATATGCCTTTATAACTTCTTTATTCTTTAATACTTCAGATGTTTCGCCTTGTGCGAGGATTTTTCCAAAGTTAAGCACTGTGAGTTCTTCACAGATTCCTTTTACAAGTTTCATATCGTGTTCTATTAGAAGTATAGTCATATTGAATTTATCTCTAACAAGCTTAATTGTGTTCATAAGCTCTTTGGTTTCATTTTCGTTCATACCAGCAGCAGGTTCGTCAAGCAAGAGAACTTTAGGGTTAGTTGCGATAGCTCTTGCTATCTCAAGTTTTCTTTGTTTGCCGTATGGAAGATTAGAAGACTTCATCGTGGCCTCGTTTTCAAGATTGAAAACTTTAAGTAGTGCGAGAGCCTCTTCGTCCATAAGAGCCTCATACCTATGATATCTACCAAGTCTAAATATGCCTGATACTGTAGAGTATCTGTATTTATTTTGAAGAGCTATTTTTACATTATCGTGGACAGTGAGCTTATCAAAAAGTCTTATGTTCTGAAAAGTTCTAGCTATGCCCATTTTATTGATTTCTATAGTGTTTTTGCCATCTATCTTATTGACACCATTTAAAGTGATAGAGCCAGTTGTTGGCTTATATACGCCTGTAAGAAGGTTAAAGATGGTTGTCTTTCCCGCGCCATTAGGGCCTATAAGACCATAAAGTTCGTTTTCTTTTATATCAAGATTAAAGTTTTCCACTGCATGAAGCCCACCAAAAGTGATAGAGAGGTTTTTAACAGAGAGCATTATATTTTCTTTCATTTATTTGCCCTCCTTTTTAGTTTTCTTCATAAGCACAGGGTTGCGAGTAAGTTTTGGAAATTTATTTTTAAACACTTCCACATATTGCTTTATAGAAGGAGCTGAAGTAAATATCATAACAACTATAAGAACGATAGAGTAGATGAGCATTCTATAGTCTTGAAGCCCTCTAAGCATCTCAGGAAGAAGAGTGAGGACTACTGCAGCTATGATAGAACCTCTTATTTTACCCATACCACCAAGAACGACAAATACGAGTATCGTTATAGACATATTGTAACCAAAGTTTTTAGGTAGTGCAGTAAGGGTAGTCAGGTTATGGGCATATAAGACTCCAGCAACACCTGCCATTGCGCTTGCTATAGAGAAAGCAATAAGTTTATATTTCATGGCACTTATGCCGACAGACTCAGCCGCGATACGGTTGTCACGAAGAGCCTTTATATTTCTTCCGGTTCTTGATTCTATAAGATTGAGAATAATCGTTATTGTGATAAGAAGAAGTATTACACCAGCAGTGAAAGAAGAATAATGCGGCGTGCCGGTTATGCCTTGTGCACCTTTTACAACTATAAAACCTTTATCACTAAGACCAAGGTCCATAGTATTTTTAAGAGAAAGATGAACACCGTTTTCATCAAAGCCTAGGTAGATGGCATTGGCTATGTTTTTAATTATCTCGCCAAAAGCAAGAGTAACTATAGCAAGATAATCGCCTTTTAAACGAAGAACAGGGATGCCTATGAGCAAACCAAAAACGCCTGCAGAAAAAGCGCCAATGATAATTGCTATAACAAAAAGATATAAGCCTTCAACTCCTAGGAACTTCATGTATCTTGTAAATATGGCACTAGTAAATGCACCAACACACATGAACCCAGCATGGCCAAGACTTAGTTCACCGCTTATACCAACAACAAGGTTAAGAGATACGGCAAGGATAGAATAAGTACAAAAAGGAACGAGCAAACCTTGAAATAATGAAGAGATCTTGCCTTGAGATGATAGTAACATAACAACAGCATAAGCAATCACTATCATAAGATAGATACTTATGTTATAACTTAACTTCTTCTTTTTTCTTTGTTGTAATAAATCCATTTATGTTAGACTTTCTCTATATTGGTTTTGCCAAGTATGCCAGATGGTTTTATAAGAAGCATGATTATAAGGAGAGAGAAAACTATGGCGTCAGATAATTGAGCTGAGATGTAAGCCTTGGATAAGTTTTCAAGAACACCAAGTATCAATCCTCCTATGAAAGCGCCAGGTATGGAACCGATACCACCTATGACAGCAGCGACGAAAGCTTTGATGCCAGGCATCGCACCTGTTGTAGGAGTAAGAGTTGGGTAAGCAGAACATAGAAGCGCTCCTGCTATAGCAGCAAGAAAAGATCCTATAGCAAAAGTTAGCGCAATAGTTCCGTTGACATTTATACCCATAAGAGTGCTCGCACCCCTATCTTCAGACACAGCAAGCATTGCCTGCCCCATCTTAGTTTTGTTGATAAAAGTAGTAAGTGCAATCATTATAAGTATGCATAAAAGAATGGTAACTATACTTTCACCAGAGATGCTAAGAGCACCATTAAAAAGATGAAGTGGAGGTATAGATACCACACTTTTATAGCTTTTTGGATTAGCCCCATATACAAGGAGTGCAATGTTTTGTAGAAAATAAGATACACCGATAGCAGTGATAAGAACAGCAAGAGAATTGGCACCACGAAGAGGTTTATAAGCAATCCTTTCTATAGTAATACCGATGACTGTACAAGATATACATGCAAGAAGCACACTCAATGCAGGGTCTACACCAAGCTGATTCATAAAAACAAAAGAGATGTACGCACCTATCATGAGTACATCACCATGTGCAAAATTAAGCATCTTGGCTATACCATAAACCATGGTATAGCCAAGTGCTATTATTGCATATATAGATCCGAGACTAAGCCCGCTTACTAAATAAGTAAAAAAATCCATAAATTATTCTGCTAAAACATAAGCCCCGTTTTGGATAACAACAGCCTTAGGAGTCTTGTTAGGCTCGCCATTAGCTTTCCAAGTTATGCTATCACCAGTAAGACCTGATTGTCTAATTGTAGTCATAGCATTCTTAAATGAATTGCAAAGGTCGCTAACTGACATAGCAGGATCAGCATTTACTTGCTCAGTGATGAGCTTGAGTGTGTATACACAATCATATCCATCAGCAGCGAATTGGTTAGGTATCTCACCAAATTTCTTTTGGTATTCATTTACAAAATTAACAGTTAAAGTATCTGTAGCATCTGCTGAGAATGGAGTAAGAAGCATAAGTCCTTCTGCAAGAGATTTATCAAAGTTCTCAAGAGTAAGGATACCATCCATACCATCACAACCAAAGAATGTAGGAGCATAGCCCATCTGTTTTGCTTGGTTAAGTACAAGAGCAGCCTCAGTATAGTAGAAAGGTAAAAATACGAGGTCAGCATCAGCGGCTTTAAGCTTAGTAAGTTGAGTTGTGAAATCAGTCTTAGAGTCAGCAGTGAATTGCTCTTCAGCAACTACCTCATAATTCTTTCCAGCAGATTCTTGAATAAATTTCTCATATATACCAGTTGAGTATACATCTGAAGAATCATAGATGATACCAACTTTTTTAGCAAGGTTGTGATCATTTATATATTGGGCAGAAGCAATACCTTGGTCTGGGTCAGAGAAACACATTCTAAATACATTATCATTAGCAACACAGTCTACAGCAGAACCAGATGGAGTGATCTGGAACATATTATCAGCATGGGTCTTATCAGAAACTGCGATACAAGGTGAAGATGTTACTGTTCCTATAAGCATCTGCATACCCCAGTCTTTAAGAGAGTTATAAGCATTAACAGATTTCTCTGCATCGTGCTCATCATCTTCAAAACGGAATTCTACTTGATAACCATTGAATCCACCAGCAGCGTTAATTTCATCTACAGCGATCTCAATAGCATTCTTAACAGCTTGTCCGTATACAGCAGCACCACCAGTGATAGGACCGATACCTCCAATTTTGAAAGTTGCATCAGATGGGGCTGGAGCATCAGTGGGAGCTTCTGCTTCGGCAGCAGTTTCTGCTGGCGCTTGAGAAGTTGCATTGCTATTGCCACAAGCTACGAGTGAGAAAACAAGAGTCATAGCAATGAGTAAAGATAAAAGTTTTTTCATAATATATATCCTCCTAAGTGTTTTGCATTCTTAATTAAAAGCAAGAATTAAGTGCAAAGATAAATACACACTCGATTGTCTTTCGAGTGTGTTATAAATATACTAAATTTGCGAAATATTTACAATAGCGTTATAACTTAAATTCAAGATTTATTATATAGGTATAACTTAAAGTTATAGCAAAACTTTAGATTCATTGTAAATAAGCGAAAAACTTGGTATAATATCTAGTTGATAACAAAAAACCGGAAAGTATATATTATTTTTAAGTAGGAGGTAAAGGCATGTTAGTAACTTCTAAAGAAATGTTTAAAAAAGCATATGATGGTGGATATGCCATAGGGGCTTTTAATGTCAACAATATGGAGATTATACAAGGTATCACAGAAGCTGCAGCAGAATTAAAAAGTCCTGTAATTCTTCAAGTGTCAAAAGGTGCTCGTGAGTATGCCAATCATACATATTTAGTGAAACTTGTAGAGGCGGCTGTAAAACTCTATCCAGAGATTCCTATAGTTTTACACCTTGACCACGGAGATAGTTTTGATCTTTGTAAATCATGTATAGATGGCGGTTTTACTTCGGTTATGATAGATCTGTCATCTAAGAGTTTTGAAGAAAACGTTGAGGTGACTAAAAAAGTAGTTGAGTATGCACATGAGAGAGGTGCTGTAGTTGAAGCTGAACTTGGAACGCTTGCCGGCATAGAAGACGAAGTAAAAGTTGAAGAAGGAAAACAAAGTTATACAGATCCAAGTACAGTAGAAGAATTTGTAAGTAAAACCAATTGCGATTCACTTGCTATAGCCATAGGCACATCACATGGAGCGTACAAGTTTAAACCAGGTACAAAACCACAACTTCGTTTTGACATACTTGAAGAAGTTTCAAGAAGAATACCAGGTTTCCCTATAGTTCTTCATGGATCATCAAGTGTACCAAAAGAATTTGTAGACATGGTTAATAAGTATGGCGGACATATGCCAGATGCCATAGGAGTTCCAGAGGATCAACTTCGTCATGCAGCAGAACTTTCTGTGTGCAAGATTAATATCGATAGTGATATAAGACTTGCTATGACAGGCAACATAAGAAAATATTTTGCAGAGCATCCAGATCATTTTGACCCAAGACAATATTTAAAGCCTGCTCGTGCAGCAGTTAAAGCTATGGTAGCACATAAAATAAAAGATGTACTAGGGAGCGACAATAAGATTTAATGTAAGAGCGAGCACAGGAGCGCCTGAGCGTTCATGAGCGAGTTTAGCTCTTAATCTTGACCATCGAGTGAATGCGAGGAAGTGTCTTTGGGGCACCCGAGGAAGAATTAAAAAGATGAATGAAGAGAAAGAAAAGATATTAAAATTAGTCCGTAAATATGCACAAGAGAAGCTATCCAACATAGAACCCAAAGATTATAAGGATGGCGACCGTATTCCATACAGCGCCAAAGTTTTTGATGAAGAGGAAGTTGTAAACCTCGTTGATTCTGCACTTGAGTTTTGGTTGACACAAGGACATTTTTACGATGAATTTGAGAAGGGCCTTGCAAAATACTTGGGAGTAAAATATGTATCATATGTGAACTCTGGTTCTTCGGCCAATCTCATTGCATTTGAAGCGCTCACATCACCACTACTTAAAGAGAGAAGGATAAGAAAGGGCGATGAAGTTATAACAGTTGCCTGTGGCTTTCCAACAACGATTTCTCCTATAATACAATTTGGTGCAGTCCCTGTATTTCTTGATATGGATATACCTACTTATAATATTAAAGTAGAAGATCTTGAGAAGGCAAGGACAGAGAAGACAAAAGCAGTTTTTGTGGCACACACTCTTGGCAATGCATTTGACATAGCAAAAGTAAAAGAGTTTTGTGATAAGTATAACCTTTGGCTTGTAGAAGATAACTGTGATGCACTAGGGACAGAAGCAAAGATTGGAAATGAATATAAGAAGACCGGAACCATTGGTCATATAGGTACATCTTCATTTTACCCACCACATCATATGACCACAGGAGAAGGAGGAGCTGTATACACAGAAGATCCACTTCTTCATAAAATCATCAATTCGCTTCGTGATTGGGGAAGAGATTGTGTGTGTCCAAGCGGAGTAGATAATACCTGCAACCATAGATATGATGGTACTTATGGCGAACTTCCAAAAGGGTATGACCATAAGTATGTGTATAGTCATTTTGGATATAACTTAAAAGCTACAGATTTACAAGCAGCGATTGGTGTAGCGCAACTTGATAAGATAGCTTCTTTTGTAGATAAAAGAAGAAAGAATTTCGATTATCTGTATAAGTTACTTGAAGATGCAGGCATGGATGAATATTTTATCTTGCCAAAGGCGACAAAGGATACGAAGCCTTCTTGGTTTGCATTTATACTTACGTTAAATGATAAAGCAAAAGAGAAAGGTCTCACAAGAGAAAAAGTTGTCCGTTATATAGAAAGCAAAAACATTCAGACCCGTATGCTTTTCGCGGGAAACATAATTAAGCAGCCTTGCTTTGATGATATAAGAGATGACAAAAACAAATATCGTGTAATTGGTGATTTAAAAAACACTGACAAGATTATGAACGACACATTTTTACTCGGAGTATATCCCGGCCTTGACGAAGCTCGCTTAAAGTATATGGCAAGGGTTGTAGCGGAAGCAGCCAATATATGAAGAAAAAAGTAGATATAATTGCATCATGTTATAATGAGGAAGACAACGTTCTTCCGTTTTTTGATGAGGCAAAAAAATATCTAAGTGATGACAAGCATGAATATAACATATTATATATAGATGATGGAAGTACAGATAAGACTTATGAAAAAGTAGTAGAACTTAGAAATAATATTGAGAAAAATCAGAAAGAAAATAATGAAGTAAAAGTATCTATAATAAGTTTTGTCCATAATTTTGGTCACGAAGCAGCTATGTGTGCAGGTTTTGATAATTCAAAGGCTGATTATCTTATATTCATGGATGTGGACCTTCAAAACCCACCAGCTAAGATCCCGGAGATCGTGAAGGAGTTTGAAGAAGGTGCGGACTGTGTGCTGCTTAGACGAGTGAAATATGAAGGCGCAAGCCTAGTAAAAAAGTTTTTCTCAAAATCCTATTATCTTTTTTCAAGTATTGTTTTGAGAAATAAAAACGAGAGAGATGTATCTGATTTTTTTGCAGTAGACAAAAACCTGGCAAAAACAATCAGTGAAAAGTATAAGACAAGACTTAGATTTGTTAGAAGTTTTGTGCAGCATGAAGCAAAAAACATAGCGATAGTAAACTATGAAAATGCGGCAAGAAACAGTGGAGTATCACGATACAATTTTTTTAAACTCACAAAGCTTGCCATAATATCAGAACTTTCAAGAAATAAATTTTTAAGAGACAAATATAAAGCGACGGATGATAATCCTATCTATATTATTGACGAAACAAAAACGAAACTTTAATTTAGGGACTTAATGCTACGAACTTACAACTATAATGATGGATTTTATCTGTCGTACGTATGGGCGAGCTATGCGAGCCCAAAGGAGTAAATAAATGAAAAAAACAACAGTCTTGTGCATAATGGACGGTTTTGGACTAAGAGATGAAAAAGACAACAACGCCATAGCACTAGCATCTAAACCAAATCTTGATAAGATATTTGAGAAGCACCATATGGTAGAAGGTTTTGCTTCAGGAACTTATGTCGGTCTTCCAGAAGGCCAGATGGGAAATTCCGAAGTGGGTCACCTTAACATAGGAGCAGGTCGCATCGTATACCAAGACCTTACAAGGATTGCGAAGGCCATAGAAGATGGAGATTTTTTTACTAATGAGGCTTTGCTTAAAGCTGTAAATCATTGTAAAGAACATGATTCATCATTTCACATTATGGGACTTCTTTCTGATGGAGGCGTTCACACTCATAATTCACACCTTTATGCATTGCTTGAGCTTGCAAAGAGAAATGGTATAAAAAAAGTATATGTGCACTGCTTTTTAGACGGCAGAGACACCCCTCCAAAGTCAGGAGTAAATTATCTTGCAGAACTTGAATCTAAGATTAAAGAGATAGGCGTTGGTAAAATTGCATCAGTATGTGGCAGATATTATGCTATGGATCGAGATAAGAATTATGATAGAGTAAAACTAGCCTATGACCTTCTTACAAAGAGGGAAGGTAATAAATATAATGAAGCAGACGAAGCCATCAAAGGTTATTATGCAAAAAATGAGACGGACGAATTTGTAAAGCCTTGTGTCGTTGGTGATGATGGCAACGCCAAAATTAAAGATGGTGACAGCTTAATCTTTTTTAACTTTAGACCAGATAGGGCAAGGGAACTTACTCATGCATTTTGCGATGATGATTTTACTTTTTTTGAAAGAGAAAAGATAAAGGATCTTATATATGTAAGTATGACAGAATACGATCCTACTATCAAAGGAAAACTTGTAGCATTTGAAGAAAAGAAGATAAAAAATCATCTTGGTGAGGTTTTGGGCAACCTCGGCTTAACTCAGCTTAGAACTGCTGAGACAGAAAAGTATGCACATGTTACATTCTTCTTTAATGGCGGAGTAGAAGAGCCTTGTAAAAATGAAGAGAGGATACTCGTGCCATCTCCAAAAGAAGTACCTACTTATGATCTAAAACCAGAGATGTCAGCATATAAGGTTTGTGAAAATGTAGTCAAAGCCATAGATGAAGGAAAGTATGATCTTATAGTTGTTAATTTTGCAAACCCTGATATGGTTGGACATACAGGAGTTCTTTCTGCAGCGATTAAAGCTATAGAGACAGTAGATGAGTGCGTAGGAAAAGTGTATGATAAGGTCGTAGAGAAGAAAGGAAACCTTTTTATCATTGCGGACCATGGCAATGCCGAACTTATGAAAGATGAAAATGGCAACCCTTATACAGCGCATACCAGTAACCCTGTGCCATTCTGCCTTGTAACCAAAGAAGGATATAAACTTAAAGAAGGTGGAAGACTTTGTGATGTAGCACCAACCATACTTAAACTTATGGGGATAGACAAACCACCTGAGATGACGGGAAAAGAGCTTATATAAGTGATGATAGTTCTTTATATAGAAGATGTTATATGAGGAGTAAGCAAATGAAAAGAGTCAAAATGAAAATAAGAGTAATTATTAGTTTGATAGTAATGATAATTATGTCTTTTAATGTATTTGCAAGCTCGTATATTATAGCACCACATGCTGATTATTATTATGGACCAAGTGCCAATCAATATTATAATCCTTATGCTTATCAGTATAACTATCAATATGGTGCTCAATATAACAATCAGTATAATAATCAGTACAATGGCCAATATAATTATTATCCAAATTATAATATAGGAAATGCGAATTACTTAGTTCCTGCAGATGCTTATTATTATTTAATAGGGTATGATAGGCCAGCATATAATACTTATAATGGTGAGCCAAATGTAAGTAGAGTTCCTGTTTTAAATGGAAATTATCCTTATCCAACATATATGGCAAACTTGCTTATATACAATGCCTATGTTTCTATATCAAATTGGTGCAATAGCAATGTTCTCAACCAAAACAATGTTCAAGATTATTTTTTAAATTTTGCAAGTATTGAGAGTGAGACACCTTATGAGATAGTGATGCTCGTAAATTGTGACCTTAAAAAGCAAAATGCAATAAATGGCAATTTAGAGTTTAGGCTAACTATAGATGTAGCATCCAATAGATTTAGATGGAGAAAGATTAATAATAGCTCTGATGTAAGAGTTTTTGAATACGACTCAACGACAGGACAGATTATTCAGATTAACTAAAAAGAAGGAATATATGTTAAATTTATTATTGATAACTTGGGCCCTCTTTGCGGGGCTTTTAATGACTCGTGTAACCAATCTTTTTAAATTACCAGATGTCACAGCATATCTTATAGTAGGAGTTATAATAGGACCATCTATACTTGGAAGACTTGGAATAGACGGCATAGGTTTTGTGAACTATGATGAAGTAGAGTCACTTTCTATAATTTCAGATGTGGCACTTGGGTTTATAGCATTTGCTATTGGAAATGAATTTAAATTAAAGGACTTGCAACATATAGGAAAGCAAGCACTTATTATAGGCGTCCTTCAGGCTGTTATCACAGCCATCATCGTAGATATAACACTTATATGTATGCATAAAGTTATGCCTGAAGTTGTGACAATTCCTATGGCTATATCTTTAGGTGCTATTGCATCAGCAACTGCTCCAGCGGCTACACTTATGGTTATAAAACAATATAAGGCAAAAGGTCCTGTTACTGATATACTTTTGCCCGTAGTAGCACTTGATGATGCGGTTGGACTTGTGGTTTTTGCTTGTTCTTATGGAGTTGCTAGCGGACTAATAAGTGGAAATGTATATATCCTTAATCTTATAGTAGAACCTATTATAGAGATAATCATGTCTCTACTTCTTGGAAGTATAGTTGCAGTGATACTTACTTATCTTGAAAGTAGATTTCATTCTAATTCCAATAGACTTATATTAATTATAGCATCGATTGTTCTTACGGTGGCAATAGCAAAATTAAGTTTTAAATTTGGCGCATTCGCAGGATCTTTTTCACCGCTTCTAGTGTGCATGATGCTGGGAACAGTGTTTTGTAACATCTGTCCACTTTCAGATGATCTTATGGAGCGAGCCAACAAATGGTCGCAGCCGATTTTAGTTTTGTTTTTTGTGCTAAGTGGAGCAGAACTCAATCTTGGAATATTTAAAAATCCAATTATAGTGTCAATTGGCATCATATATGTATTATCAAGAAGTGTAGGAAAATATCTTGGTGCAAGAATTAGTGCCACGATAGCACATAGTAGCGAGGTGGTTAAAAAGTATCTTGGTATAACTCTTCTTCCCCAAGCGGGCGTTGCTCTTGGCATGAGTGCCATAGTTGCATCTTCTCTTGGAAGAGAAGGCACTATGATCAGAAATATAACTCTTTTTGGAGTGTTGATTTATGAATTGATAGGACCTACATTTACTAAGATAGCTTTAACTAAAGCAGGTGATATAAAAGAGAAGAAGAGTGAAGTTATCACAAGAATGGAAGATAAGCTGAATACCGCCAAGCAAGAAAACAAATCAAAGTATTATATATGGCTTAATCATAGAAATACATAGGACAAATATAAAAAAGCTTAGCAGTCGTTTTTAACAAGATCTTCAAGCGTCTCCCCCTTCACCACCACGAAATCCTTATCATCTTTTAGCATTACGATAGAAGGTCGCGGTAGGCGGTTATAGTTAGAGGCCATAGAAAAGTTATACGCTCCTGTTGTTGCGACAGCAACTATATCATAGCGAGAGATTGATTCAGGGAACAATATATCTTTAGCAATTATATCTCCAGATTCGCAGCATCTTCCAACAAGGTCGGCTTTAAAATCACATTTTTCATTCATCTTATTTGCAGTGTAGCAAGTGTATCTTGCGCCATATAATGCATATCGTGGATTATCATTCATGCCACCATCTATAGAAACATAATTCTTATATCCGGGAATTTTTTTAATTGTGCCAACGGTGTAAAGTGTCATTCCTGCATCTGCAACAATAGATCGACCTGGTTCCATACGAAAAGCAGGAACATCTAAATTATATTTTGCACAAGTTCCTTTTATATATTCAGAAAGTTCTTTTGTTTTTTTATCAAGATCTAGTGTAGGATCATCGTCTACATATCGAACACCAAATCCACCACCGATATTATATTCACGAGTTTCGAAATTATATTTTTCTTTTACATCAGCAAAAAATTTTATCATTATATCAGAGGTCCGTTCGTAGACATCTTCTTCGAAAACTTGTGAACCTACATGACAGTGGAAACCGCAGAGATCTATATGTTTAAGTTTAAGTATCACGCCGACAAGTTCTATTGCTTGTCCAGTCTCTATGGCTGTTCCGAACTTTGAATCAACTTTGCCAGTTTTGTCAGCTTCATAAGTGTGAGTATCTATACCAGGGGTCACCCTTAAAAGAATCTTTTGAATTATGTTTTGTTTAGAGCAAATCTTTTCTATAACAAGGATCTCTTCTATGTTATCTGCAACGAAATATCCCACGCCATTTTCTATACCATATCTTATATCAAAATCCGTTTTATTGTTGCAATGAAAATAAGCTTTAGAAATGTCGAAGCCTGCCATTTTAGCTGTGTATAACTCACCGCTTGATACAACATCTATACCGACATTTTTATCGGTCATGATTTTATATATGTATTTGAATGAACAAGCTTTGCTTGCATAAAGCATAAGAGCATTATCACCGAAGTATTGTTTTAAGGCGTCCTTATAAATATTTAGATTTTTTCTTATGCGATTTTCATCCATAAGGTAAAGTGGCGTGCCATATTTCTTAGCAAGCTCAACCACATCAAAATTGTTAAAACAAAGCCTTCCATTTTCAGTTTTAATATTTTCACAAATCACGACTATATTTTATCAAAATTGCATTTATATGTAAATGAAGACGACAAACGTGTTATAACCTATTAACCAAGGAGCATAACAAGATGAAAAAATAGGCCAAATCTTTGATTTTTAAGGTGTTTATTGGTATAATTATCAATGGAAGGGAGGCCTTATGAACAAAGAACTTATATTTAAAGGAGTTGGTACAGCTCTTATAACACCAACAAATGAAAGAGGAATAGACTACGAAAATTTAGAGAAACTTATAGAATTTCAGATAAAAGAAGGCATCAATTCACTTATTATAGCGGGTACAACAGGAGAAGGTGCGACTCTTAGTGATAGTGAACATAGAGAACTTTTCAGATTTTCAAAAGAAAAGATAAGAGGTCGTGTACCTATGGTAGCAGGCGTTGGGTCTAATGACACAAGTTATGCATGTGAACTTACACGTTTTGCGTGTGAGATAGGAGTGGATGGACTCCTTGCAGTTACTCCTTACTATAATAAAGCAACGCAAAGAGGCCTTGTTGAAAGTTATAAAGCAATTGCTAAAGCATCTAATAAACCAATTATACTTTATAATGTTCCATCAAGAACTGGAGTTAATATAGAACCAGAAACATATCTTGAATTATCAAAAGTAGACAATATAGTAGGAATCAAAGAAGCAAATGGCAACCTTGCAAAGATAATGGATACATTTGAATTAGTTGGAGATAAACTTCATATATATTCTGGAAATGATGATGAGATAGTTCCGTTTTTATCTTTAGGAGGCATGGGAGTTATCTCAGTTATATCTAATATACTTCCAAAAGAGACAGTGAGAATGTGCGATGCATTTTTTGAAGGAAAGATAGAAGAAAGTAAAGCGCTTCAATTAAAATACATTCCATTTATAAGAGCACTCTTCTCTGAGGTCAATCCTATACCTATAAAATCAGCAATGGCAAAAATTGGATATTGTGAAAACTTCCTTCGTCTTCCACTTTGCACCATGGACAAAAAGAAAGAAGAGAAGATGTTCGATATAATGAAGGAATTAAAGATAATTTAAACAAGATAGAATAGCATAAGGATATTTGTAGGGGCGAGCACTGGGGCGCCCGAGGGGTGACAATGAAAGTTCTAGTTAGTGGCTACCTTGGCCATATGGGAAAAATAATATCAGAGATGGTAAGAAGTGACAGCGACCTTGAATTGGTTGCAGGTGTCGATAAGGGCGTAGCAGGTGAGCAAAGCGAGCCCGTGTTTTCAACTTTTGCTGAAGTAAACGTAAACCTTGATATCATCGTCGATTTTTCTCACCATTCCCTTACAAATGACCTCATTGCTTTTGCTTTAGAGAAAAACATACCTCTTGTTATAGCGACCACAGGTCAGACTGAAGAAGAAAAGAAAGCCATCATAGATGCATCTAAAAAAATCCCTATATTTTTTGCCGCAAATTACTCTATCGGCATAGCAGTTCTTATAGACGAAGCCAAAAACATAGCAAAAAGATTCAAAGATGCAGACATAGAAATAGTAGAAACTCATCATAACAGAAAAATTGATGCACCGTCAGGCACAGCCCTTGCGATTGCCGAAGGTTTGAAGGAAGTGAGAGAAGATGCCAACATCGTTAAAGGTAGAAACGGTATTGCTAAAAGGGAGAAGAATGATATAGGAGTTAATTCTATTCGACTTGGAAATGTTGTCGGCATACACGAAGTACTCATATCAACAAAACATGAATGCATATCAATAAAACACGAGGCATACGACAGAGGACTTTTTGCAGAAGGTGCTATAAGGGCTATAAAGTTTATGAATGGAAAACCAGCAGGCTTATACAATATGAAAAATCTTTTAGGTTAGCATTATAAAATTTCAAAATATAATTCAATATCAATTATGGAAGACAGAGAATCTCAAATTGTAAAAACAAGCATCATAGGAATAGTGACGAATATAGTTCTAAGTGGCTTTAAGGTTGCGGTCGGAATAGTATCTAATTCTATTGCGATCATCCTTGATGCAGTTAATAACTTATCTGATGCAGCAAGTTCTATTATAACTATAGTGGGAGCAAAACTTGCAGGAAAGAAACCAGATATCAAGCATCCATATGGATATGGCAGAATAGAATATCTAAGTGCACTAGTTATATCAATGATCATTTTATATGCAGGTATAACTTCACTTAGAGAATCTATATTAAAGATAATACACCCAGAAGAAACCAATTATACTTTGCCTACACTTATAATAGTAGCAGTTGCAGTGGTTGTTAAGATTATATTAGGGACATATGTTAAATCAGTAGGAGAAAAGATTAATTCAGATTCGCTTATAAACTCAGGCGAAGATGCAAGGCTTGATTCGGTTATATCAGCATCTACGCTTATAGCAGCGATAATATATATATTTACGCATATATCTCTTGAAGCATATCTCGGCGCCATTATATCACTTGTTATTATTAAATCAGGCATAGGTATGGCAAGAGATACCTTATCAAAGATACTAGGTGAAAGTGCCGATGCAAAACTCGTAAAAGAGATAAAGAGCGAAATCAAAAAGTTTAACGAGGTAAAGGGCGCATACGACTTAATTCTTAACGATTATGGCCCAGATACTCACACAGCATCAGTGCATATAGAAGTGCAGGATAATCTAGATGCGAATGATATAGATAAATTAACAAGAGAGATAACAGAGCAGGTTCACAAGCACTGTAAAGTGGCACTTACAGCTATTGGCATCTATTCTATTAACACAAAAGATGAAGAGATAAAAAAGATGCGAGAAGAGGTGACAAGAATTATACTATCTCATGATTTTGTACTACAGACACATGGATTTTATTATGATAAGGATACTAAAGCTATGCGATTTGATGTAGTCATAAGTCTTAAGGTGAGAAATAGAGAAAAAATATATTCAGAGATTATAGATGAGATACAAGAAAAATATAAGGATGTAAAAATCAACGCAACATTGGACACTGATTTTACAGAAAAGAAGGACTAAAAAAGGAGGACGAATTATGAAACTTGGAATTTATGGTTATGGCAATGTTGGAAAGGGAGTAGAATTATCAGCTTTTCAAAATAAAGATGTAGAACTAGTTGGTATATTTACTCGTAGAGACAAGACAAAAGTTAAATCCGAATATGGCACAGCGGTATATAGCGCAGATGAACTAAAAGATTTTAAAAATAAGATAGATGTGCTAGCTATATGCGGAGGCTCTGCAACAGAATTACCTACTATGACACCAGAACTTGTCAAAGATTTTAATGTTATAGATACATTTGACACACATGCAAATATATTAGAACACTTTAAAAACGTGGACAAAATTGCTAAAGAAAACGGCCATGTGGCTATGATATCTTGTGGTTGGGATCCAGGAATGTTTTCTTTGAATAGACTTTATGCAGGAGCTATACTTCCAAAAGGAAAAGACTATACTTTCTGGGGACGAGGGGTTAGTCAAGGACATAGCGATGCCATAAGACACATAGAAGGTGTGGCGGCAGCAAAGCAGTATACTGTGCCTGTAAAAGAAACAGTCGACAAAGTTTTGAAAGGTGAGATGAAAGATTTTACCATGAGAGAAAAGCATACTAGGGAATGCTATGTGGTTATAAAAGAAGGTGCAGATAAGAAGAAGATCGAAGATGAAATAAAGAGCATGCCACATTATTTTGATGAGTATGATACCACGGTTAATTTTATAAGCATGGAAGAGTTTGAAAAGAATCATAGTGCAATGCCGCATGCAGGATTTGTTATAAGAAATGGTGTCACTGGAAAAGACGATGAACATAAGCACACTATATCTTATAATTTAACTCTTGATTCTAATCCAGAGTTTACTGCAAGTGTTGTTGTTGCATATGCCAGAGCCATGATGAAGGAAAGAGAGAGGGGAACCACAGGTTGTCTCACTGTCTTTGATATAAGGCCCAAAGATCTATCGTTGAAAGGATATGAAGAGTTGTTAAAAACAACAATGTAGGTATGAAGATTAAAGTAGTAAAATTTGGCGGGAGTTCTCTTGCCGACGCGAGGCAGATAGAAAAAGCTCGTGATATAATTATGTCAGATCCCGATAGAAGATATATAGTTGTATCGGCAGCAGGAAAAAGACATAATGATGATGACAAGATGACAGATCTTTTTATAAACTGCCATGAAATAAAAGATGATGAAATTAAGAGAAAAACCATAGAAGACAAGATAAGGACAAGGTATATAGAACTTGTCAAAGACCTAGATGTAGACTTTGATGTTGAAAAAGAGCTTGATTATATATTTGAAAAAGACAAAAATGAAACCCATGTCGATTTTATAGCAAGTCGCGGTGAATATCTTTCAGCAAAGATTATATCAAAGTATCTCAATGCCACTTTCCTTGATATGGCAGGCGTGATTATCTTTGGTAAGGATCGAAAAATAGACTACGACACCTCTTACGCCAATATTAGAACTGCTATAGAAAAAGTAGAAAATGATTATAAAGATGAGTCTGTGCGAATAATTATACCTGGGTTTTACGGCTCAACAGAAGATGACGACGTTGTAACTTTTTCTCGTGGTGGTTCCGACATCACAGGTGCGGTAGTAGCAAGAGCCTTAAATGCAGATATATATGAAAACTGGACAGATGTATCGGGAGTTATGTTTGCAGACCCAAGGATGGCACCAAACGCGAAACCAATTGAATATATAACTTATACCGAGCTTAGAGAGTTATCATATATGGGAGCCAATGTTCTTCATGAGGCGACAGTATACCCTGTAAGCAAAGTAGGTATACCTATCAACATACTTAACACCAATTCACCAAGCGACAAAGGGACTATGATAATTGCAAGCATACCTTCTATAGCAAAAAGAAATGTCGTTACGGGTATTGCAGGAAGAAAGGGATTTACCTCTATACTTTTGCAAAGAGCACTTATGAACGAAGAAGTGGGATATCTTTCAAGGCTGCTTAAGATTTTTGAAAATGAAAATATCCCAGTAGAGCATTGCCCTACAGGAATAGACACTATATCGATAGTTATGCGATCAGAGTTTTTAAATGGCAAGAAAGATAGGATAATACAGAAGATAAAAGATGAATTAGCGCCAGATTTACTTAATATAGAAGAAAACCTTTCTCTCTTTGCTGTTGTTGGAGAAGGGATGGTCTATCACAAAGAAGTGATAATGAATATATTTAAAGTGCTTTCGGAAGCAAATGTTACAGTTAAGATGATAGACCAAGGATCAAGCGGTATCAATGTAATCATAGGCGTGAAAGATTCGGATTATGAATCAGCCTTAAGAGCTCTTGGATCCCTTCAAGATATTTCATGAAAATAAAAACACTAAATAAAATTGAATACATAATTGTTGACCCAACTAAAAATATTACAGCTCTAGTCATATCCAAAGTTTCTATTATTGATCAAGCAAAAGTTGCCAAAGCAATAATGAGTGTAGAAAAAGAAGTCGAGCAAGTCGGCTTCATTTCATATGGTGATAATGCAGATATCACACTTCGCATGTCTGGTGGTGAGTTTTGTGGCAATGCCACCATGAGTATAGCAGTATATCATGCGATTAAGAACAATTTAGACAAAGCACATATTAAAGTATGTGTATTAGATACAGAAGACATAATAAACGTTGCTGTAGAAAAGATGGAGGATGATACATGGAGATGTAGAGAAACTATACCTTATGAACCAAAGATTACATATATAGACATAGATGATTATAGAAGCTTACCGCTTGTATCGCTTGATGGCATATCACATATCATCTTTGGTGATATAGGAGAGAAGTTGCAATCTATAAAGACTAACTTGCAATTCTCAGGTCCCGATATAAAAAAATGGTGTGAGTCTTTATCACTTCCGGCGATTGGCTTTATGTTTTACGACGAAAGTGAATCAAAACTCATACCATATGTATATGTAAGGGAATCTGACACTCTGTTTTGGGAGAATGCCTGTGCAAGTGGAACTATAGCAATAGGCGCATATCTTGCAGAGAAATATCAGAAGAATATTAATCAAACCATTCATGAGCCAGGCGGTACAATGAATATATCAAAAAATGAAGACGGTAAGCTGGTTCTAGAAGGTAAAGTAAAAATACTAGTATAAATTTAAGCATTTGCCTTGTTTGTTTTACCTTTCATAGCGAAAAGGAAGGCAAAAAGTACTACGACACCCACAATAAGCGGAACTATAGGGTTCTTTACGATGCCGGCTATGATATAACATACAAAGGAGATTAAGGCAACAGTGATCGCATAAGGAAGCTGAGTTGATACGTGAAGTAAGTGTTCACACTGTGCACCTGCACTTGACATGATAGTTGTATCTGATATAGGCGAGCAGTGATCTCCAAATACAGAACCAGCCATAGCTGCTGATATTCCGATAATCATAAGATTAGGGTCTATAGCCTTAAGTACATATACAACGATAGGTATAAGTATACCAAATGTTCCCCAAGAAGTTCCTGTAGCAAATGATATACCAGCACCAAGAAGGAAGATGATAGCAGGAAGGATGGTTATCATACTTGATACATTGCTTCTTACGATGCTATCTATAAATGTAGTTGCTTCAAGTGAATCTATCATAGCTTTTAGAGTCCAAGCAAATGTCAGTATAAGTATTGCAGGAACCATGTTCTTAAATCCTTCAGTAAGGCAAGCCATAGTATCAGAGAAAGAAAGAACTCTCTTCATAAGATAGTAGATAATTGTAAGGATTAGTGCAAACATAGAACCCATAGCAAGTCCAACAGAAGCATCAGCATTTGAAAAAGCAATTATAAAATTATTATATCCTTCAGAATCAGCTGTAAAGAATCCGCCACTATATATAAGCCCTATAACGCAAAGCACAACAAGAGCAATGATAGGGATTACAAGATCTTTAACTTTGCCAGGTCCAAAGATTTTTTCCTCTCCATAAGAAGTCTCACGATTTACAACTTGTTGGCCATAGAAAAGGTCACCGTTCTCTGCGGCATCTTCGCATTTTTTCATTTTTCCATAATTGATAGCCATAAGTGATGTAGCAACTATGAAGAGCATGGTAAAGATAGCATAGTAGTTATAAGGGATAGCCTTCATGAAGAGGCTTAATCCATCTTCACCTTCAACAAAACCAGTGACAGCTGCTGCCCAAGATGAGATAGGTGCTATGATACATACTGGAGCTGCAGTGGCGTCGATTATGTATGCAAGTTTCGCTCTTGATATTTTATACTTATCAGTAACAGGTCTCATGACACTACCAACAGTTAAGCAGTTAAAATAGTCATCAACGAAGATGAGAACGCCAAAGAACCAAGTGGCAAGAAGTGCCCCTGCTTTAGTCTTGATGTTTTTAGATGCCCATTCTCCAAATGCTCTTGAACCACCACTCTTGTTGAGAAGTGAAACCATGACGCCAAGCACTACAAGGAAGATAAGGATGCCAACATTATAAGAGTCTGAAAGAACGCTTATAAGACCATCATTTACTACATGGTCGAAGGCTGCTACTGGTTGAAAACCAGTAAAGAAAAGTGCACCGATGACGATACCGATGAAAAGTGAAGAGTAAACTTCTTTAGTAATTAGTGCGAGTATGATCGCAACTAGCGCTGGGACTAAAGCCCAAAAAGTACCAACAAAAGTCATAAATCCTCCAAAATAAAAAGTGTCAATTATGGCTTCATAATTGACACAAATTATAATTACAAAAAGTGTAAAATTATGATAGCCCTCCGCGATTATATCGCGACAGTGTAGATGATGTTCTCATCTACCCCATAGATATGAGGTGCCCCTTCATATCTATTCGGCGGTTTGACCTTGAACTTTGGATGCCTCCGGTTTTTAAGTTCTAATTCGTACCGCGCCTCTACCTAGTGATAAAATATTAACAAAATAATATAGAAAAGTCAATGAGAAATATAGGGAAACTATGCTAAGTTATAACTCATATGATATGTTGAACAAAAGTTACTTTGTTTGGGCGATTGGCTTAGTATAAGTGACAGTGTCGCCATATATAGTAACAAAGTCATCTTTCATAGAGATAGGAGTCCAACCAGCTTCGGTACATTTCTTATACATTTTGTCAGCTTTTTCAATATCGCCATTTTCTCTTGTTAAGTCATCACAGCAAAGCATGTAAGCTTGTGAAAGATATTTGTTGTTAGATGTAGCAAAAGTTGCCATGCTGTAATCTCCAGAAGAATTTCCAAAAGCAAGGACTGGTTTTATACCAATCTCTCTTTCGATTGCAGACACTTTATTCATTTTAAGGTTTTTAATTAGAAATTTTCCGCCTAAGATGACATTATCATCGGTAGTGTATTGATAATCAAGACCATCCGTGTCATCTTGACCGGTTGCAACAAGTAATTCGTCTGAACCTATAACTTGGCGGGGAGGAAGATCTAGAGCATCACAGGCGAAAGCTCTTGCAAGTAGACGATCAGTTCCGCTCACAATGTAGACAGTGAAATCGTTATCTTTAAGATAATCAATCACTTGGACCATAGGTTTATAAAACATCTCGCTTCTTTTTAATTCAGTATAATTATCTTCTTTTATATCGATGTAATCTTTAACATATGAGTTAAATTCATCTACTGTAAATCCCGAAAAAGCCGAAGCGACACAAGTTCCATGATCAATAGGAAGATTGTCATCTGATACGCCGGTGTCCATATAGTCTTTTATTTTTTTTGCTGTCTCTTTTTCGTAACTTGTAGCTTTATCCTTATACTCAGGATCTTCAGCTATACGATAGTATAGAATTCTATGGTCGAGATATACAGGGTTGGTTTCGCAAAATAAAGTTCCATCAAAATCAAAAACAGCAACACGATCTTCTACAGGTATAAAATCAGCACTTCCTGCAGTGGTTGTCTTGTCTATAAAGGTCGTCAGATTTGATTTAAGTGGCGCTGAATCAGTCCAAAGAGAAAGAGGATCCGTTGCTTTTATCGGCTTTTTGCTACTAAAGTGGACAGCAAGCATAGCTATGAGGAGTGCCACAAAAAGCAAAGCAAGAACCGGACGCATGCTTGAATTTTTCTTATTTTCCATATAGCACCTCTAATTTAAAATATTACATAGTATTATAGAAAAAAACATTTTTTTTGTAAATAGTTGCTTATATAAAAGTGCAAACTATGATATAATATATAAGAGTTTTTATTGTATAAGATTTTTATTAATATAGGGAACCTCTAAAAAGTGAGCACTTGAAAAACTTTGTTTTTCAAAAGTGCGAACTTTAGAGGTTCCAACGGGAACCAAAACTCGAAAAAGTAGAAAATTGACACTTTTTCGAGGTTCCCTATATAGAAGGGGTAAGGATATATGAAAAGAATCAAGATAGGAATATTAATGATAATACTAGCGATATTGTTATCTGCCTGCAATAAGGGCATTGTGCAAGAAAATGTAGGCGACAGAATAGGTATCATAGGTGCTATGGAGGTAGAAGTTAACTCACTTAAATCATCAGCCAATATATCAAAGGTAACAACAATTGCAGACATGGAGTTTTGTGAAGGAACACTACATGGCAAAGATGTTGTTATAGTGCAATCAGGTATGGGAAAAGTCAATGCAGGAGTGTGTGCCAGTATTCTTATAGACCAATTTTCATGCACGCACATTATCAACACAGGAGTAGGTGGATCATTAGATGATAGACTTGGCATAGGGGATATAGTTGTATCGACAGATGCTGTTCAACATGATTTTGATATGACATATTCAGGATATAAGATAGGTGAGATCCCTTATACAGGATTATATGCATTTGAAGCAGACGAAAGATTAAGAAATGTAGCAGTTGCAGCAGTGAAAGATTCTTTGCCAGATGTCAATGTGTATGAAGGGAGAATCTGTTCTGGAGATCAGTTCATATCTACGAGCGAGCAGATGGAAAGAATTACGTCTACATTTGGGGGACTTTGCTGCGAGATGGAAGGTGCAGCAATTGCACAAGTTTGCTATCTTCACAAAGTGCCATTTGTAATTATACGAGCCATATCAGATAAGCCCGGTGAAACTTCAAGTATGGAGTATGAGGTTTTCGAAAAAATAGTTGCAAAGTATTCTGAAAAAGTTGTTAGCTATATGCTAGAGCATCTATAGCAAAAAAATCTTAGTAGATTATATAGTATCAAAGACAGCATCGAGGCCTGTGTTTTCGAGGGCTTCTGTGAAGCTCTCGCCGACATTTTTTAGCGTCATGCTGTCATTTATTTCTTTAATTCGTCTTGTCCATACTTTGTATTTTCCATTGCTAAAATGAATAATTCTTTTTAATGTATTTGATGAAAAATATAAATTTATTTTTAGTGAATTACTCTTTTTAAGAAGGTGAAGTGAGAAAATACGACTCATATTATTATTTGTATTATTCCTTACTGGTTGAGAATTTTACAGCGATTTAATTATATCACAATTAAACATTATTTCCAAACAACTAAAGTATTACGATGACGCTATAAGGCTATTTTATGCGAGTTTGACACTATTATTGCGACTATGGTAGAATTATAAAAACATGAATATAAGTACAAATAAAAAAATTAGAAGAACTGATTTATTGACCATAACAATTATTATCGTTATAGCAATTGCTTTATTTTTGCATTTGTTTTTAAAGCCAGCAGAGAAAAAAGACGCTATAGTTGTCAAATCGTTAGAAGATGTGAAGACGTCAGAGATAGCGGTATTAACTGGTTCTAATGCTGAAAATGTAGCTCGCGAGACATTTCCTGATGCGACTTTAATGACATATAACTTAAATAGCGATGCCCTATATGCAGTTGAGATTGGCAATGTAAAATATGGTATGGCATTAAGTTTTGTGATAGACGATTATAATAAGAAGAGAGGCAATGTATTAGAGATCGTAGGAGAACCTGTGAAGGAGTCAGAATCAGGTATCTTTTTCGCACGAAACGAGAAGAACAAAACAGTACTACCACAATTTAATGAGTTTTTAAACAAGATAAAAGAAAATGGCGAATTAAAAAAGATAGATGCTAGGTGGTTTGATGTTGATGGCGAGATTATAAATTTGGATTATGACAGTTTAAATGGCGAAAATGGAACACTGATTTTTGCAGTTGATGCGGCATACCCACCATTTACATATGTATATAACAACGAAGTAGTGGGTTATGATGCAGAGGTAGTATATAGATTTTGTCAGGAATACAATTATGCACTTGATGTCAGGCCAGTTGATTTTAATGGAATGCTTACGGGCATTAAATCAGGGAAGTTTGATATAGGTGGCGGTGGCAATGCAATTACTGAAGAAAGAAAGAAGAGTGTGGACTTTTCAGATCCACTAAAGAAAAATAAAATGTGTGTCTACACTGCTGCTGGCAAAACGGAAGCCTCTCTTAATTTTATGGAAGGGCTTAAAGACACATTTTATAAGACATTTATTCAAGAGGATAGATACAAATTATTTTTGGAAGGCTTAAAGGCGACTATCTTTATGTCGTGTATGTCGATTATACTAGGCACTATTTTATCATTCGTTATATGTCTTCTAAGACTTACCAATAGTGTTGTACTAAATAAAATATGCGATGCGTACGTATCAATACTAGAGGGAATTCCAGTACTAGTAATTTTATTGCTATTATATTATATAGTTTTTAAATCAAGTTCTATTCCTGGTGAATACATTGCGATCATCGCATTTACACTTAATTTCTCTGCCTATGTATCTGAAATTATGATAACATCAATAAGAGGTGTAGACAAAGGTCAGTGGGAAGCAGCATACGCACTTGGATTTAGTTATTGGGTTACATTTTTAAAATTTATATTTAAGCAAAGCTTAGTATCAATCATTCCAGTTTATAAGGGTGAAATCATTTCACTTATAAAGTCGACTTCAATAGTGGGCTACATAGCGGTTCAAGATCTGACAAAGATGAGTGATATAGTTAGAAGTAGAACCTTCGAACCATTTGTGCCAATTCTAACTATAGCACTTATCTACTATATATTTTCGTTCCTAGCTTCTAATATATTGAATTATATTTTGCTTAAAGTAAAATGGGAGAAAAAGTAATACATGTTAGAGTTTAAAAATCTAGGAAAAAAATTTGATAATTTTGAACCGCTAATTGATATAAATGGAGTAGTTTATGATGGAGATTGTATATCAATTATAGGTCCAAGTGGCACTGGCAAGACGACGCTTTTAAGATGTATTAATAGACTTGATGATGCCACAAGTGGAGACATCTTGCTTAATGGGAAAAGTATATATAGTGCCGATTATAATATAATAGATGTTAGACAAAAGATAGGAATGGTCTTTCAGTCGTTTAATCTATTCAATAATCTTAATGTGATTGACAATATCACTGTAGCACCAGTAAGTTTATATGGCAAAGATAGAAAAGTTGCGCATAGAGAAGCCATCGAACTTTTAGAGCGTTTTTCTCTTCGCGATAAAATGAATAGTTATCCGCATGAGTTATCTGGCGGGCAGAAGCAGAGAGTTGCTATTATGAGAGCACTTGCGGTAGAGCCTGAAATATTGCTTTTTGATGAGCCGACATCAGCACTTGATCCTATGATGGTAAATGAGGTTGCAAAAATTATAAAGGACCTATCAAGTAGAAAATTAACCATGCTCATAGTGACTCATGAAATGAAATTTGTCAGGGATGTCTCAAGTAGAATATTTTATCTTGATGAAGGAAGGGTGTATGAAGAAGGAAGCCCTGAAGAAATATTTGATAACCCTCAAAAAGAGAAAACAAAAGAGTTCGTGAGAAGAATTAATTCTTTTGAAGTGTCGATTAATAGAAACACATTTGATTTATATTTATTAATAAGCGACTTCATGAAGCACTTATCTAGTAAGAATACACCTATAGAGAAAGTAAATGCAGCCAATCTTCTTTTGGAAGAGATAACTTTAAATGAAATTTTTGCAAACGAAAAGGATGATAGCAATATAGATATTCAGATTTCATCAAGTAAAGATGAGATAAGGTTAGCATATTCTAATTTGAATAATTTTGATTTTGAATTGAAGAAAACGGATGAGTTGACAAAAGCTATAATTAATAATAAAATTAATAGTAGAAAAATTGATGCGGCAAAAAAGACTGTAGAGTATATAATCTAGATATTCTGGTGGTAGAATTATGAGGAAAATAACAGAAAGTTTGTTGAAAATGAGAGACGCAAGGTATGGTGATTTTCAATCTGCCCTTATGCCTACGGTAGAAAAGAAAACAATAATTGGCATAAAAACACCTAGACTTAAAGTGTATGCGAAAGAACTTTCTAAAGAAGCAGAAAAAAGTAAAGATGCAAAACGACAACTTGAAAAATATCTGAATGTTCTGCCACACAAATATTTTGATGAAAATCAGTTGCATGATTTTTTAATAGCTGAGATTAAAGAATTTGATGAATGCATAGAAAAAGTAGAGGCATTTTTGCCTTATGTTGATAACTGGGCAACTTGCGATCAACTTTCACCAAAGGTGTTTAAAAAGAATAAACAAGAACTACTAAAACATATAAAAAAATGGATAAAATCAAAACAGCCATACACAGTAAGATTTGCGGTTGGGATGCTCATGGAGCATTTTCTGGATGAAGATTATGATAAAAAATATCTTGAGATGGTTACAAAGATACAATATAAAGCAAAAGGAAAATCGTGTGATAAAATAAACGTGAAAACCGATCCAGATAAATATTATGTAGAAATGATGCGAGCATGGTATTTTGCGACAGCTCTTGCAAAACAATATGAAGATTCATATATGATAATAAAGAATAAAAAATTAAATCTTTGGACACATAATAAAACTATACAGAAAGCAATTGAAAGCTATAGAATTAGTGACAAGCATAAAAGTGAATTAAAAAAATTACTAATAAAATAATTACTAATAAAATAATTAAAGGCTTATAATCTATTAGATTAAAAATTTGGAGGGCATAGATGAAACGTTTAATATATTTATTTTTGTGTGGAATGTTTTTAAATTGCATACCAGTTTATGCTTTAAATGTATCCGATAATTTTGCAACAAGAAAGATTAAAGATATAGCAGTATATAGAAAAGATATGGTAGTTGCTATCAAATACGAAAATGATAGTGATGTTAAGAGCGATGAGGTAAAATACATACCATGCACTTGTAATAGAAAACGAACTAGATTAGGTGAATTTGAAACAAGCCCTTATCAGATGTATAGATGGCATCCATTAAATATGGATGAAAATGGCAAAAGACATTATGGGCAGTATTGCATAAGGTTTGATGACAATATATTGTTTCATAGTGCACTATATAATGAGATGAACAATCCGTTGAGCTTAGATATAAGCACTTATAATGGTATAGTTGATCCAGAAGTAGAATCCCAAGGATGTGTAAGACTAAGAGTAAAAGATCTAAAAGAAATATATAGACAAGCTGAAGAAAGACCAATTAAGGTAATTGTAACGGATGAGGAATGTCCTGTAGATAGAAAAACTCTAGTAAATGAAGAATCTTTTGAGTTGTGGTCTTCTGATACTGACATAGCGTATGATTTAACTGATAGTGAAGCCAAAACGATCTTAATATATTCTAAAATAAATCGTGATTAAATTAATTTGACAGGACGGTAAGTATGAAGAATTTAAAAAAGATTATATCGATATTAACTATCTTTGTGGTATTGGAATATAGATGACCTGCAAGATTTTGCTACTATATAAAAAATGATGGTAAGACAATTAAAGAGGTTGCTATAAAGATAGTAGAGATGCTCAAACTTATTATTAGGGAATAGATTAGTTTGCTACTTGATACGATTTTTGATATAATTAGACTATGGGAGAGGGCAACAAGAAAGTAATATTAGCCGTTAATGGCACACTTATGAGAGGCTTAGAACTTGAGAAAAATATGCTTGATGCAGGGGCTTCTCTTTTGTGTGAAGCAAAGACAGAGAAGGCATATAGGCTTTATAGTATAGACGATAAGAATCCAGCTATGATACGAGTACCAGTTGATAGCAATGATGCAAATGAGATAGATGTAGAATTATGGGAAGTGCCATATGAGGGACTTGTTTCTATATTAATGAAAGAACCAGAAGGTTTATCTGTGGGTAAAGTTAAATTAAATGATGGAAGAGTTGTCCTTGGAGTCATAGGAGAATCAGAACTTATAAAAGATAAAAAAGAGATAACAAAGTATGGTGGATGGCGAAATTACATCAAGACTTTGTAGGGGCGAGCACTGGAGCGCCCGAGCGTTCATGAACGAGTTTGCTTATAAACCCGACCATCGAGTGAATGTGAGGAAGTGCCCTTGGGGCGCCCGAAAGGGGAGAATATGGTAAATGAAATATTTGAGCTGATAGAAGAAGAAAAAAAGAGACAGGATGAAAACATCGAACTTATAGCAAGTGAAAACTTTGTAAGCGAAAATGTGTTAAAGGCTTGCGGTTCCATACTTACCAATAAATATAGCGAAGGCTACCCAGCAAATCGTGCGGCAGGTAATAAAGGTCGTTACTATGGTGGGTGTCAAGTGGTTGATAAGATAGAAGAGAGATGTTGTGAATTGTGGAAGAAAGTATTTAACACAGATTATCATGTCAATGTACAACCACACTGCGGAAGCACAGCTAATTTTGCGGCGTATTTTTCAGTGTTAAATGCAGGTGACACTATACTCTCTATGTCTCTTGATAATGGTGCACACTTAACGCATGGAAGTCCTGTGAGTTTCTCTGGAAAACTTTTTAATGTGTTTTTTTATAATGTAGATGAAAATGGTTTTATTGACATGGAAGATGTGCGTAAGAAGGCACTAGAGCATAAACCAAAACTCATTCTTGCAGGCGCATCTGCATATAGTAGAATTATACACTTTGATAAGTTTTCAGAGATAGCTAAAGAGGTAGGCGCTTATTTTATGGTTGATATGGCGCATATTGCAGGTCTAATTGCAGCAGGCGAACATCCTACACCATTTGGATATGCGGATCTTATCACTACCACAACGCATAAAACTCTTCGTGGGCCAAGAGGTGGCATGATCTTTTGTAAGCCAGAATTAGCAAAGAAAGTTGACAGTGCAATATTTCCATTTTCACAAGGCGGACCACTTCAACATATTATAGCAGCCAAGGCAGTGGCGGCAGAAGAGTGCCTTCAACCATCATACAAAGAATACATTCACCAAGTGGTTGTAAATTCAAAGGCGATGTGCGAAGAATTTAAAAAGATGGGGTATAAAGTTATAACAAGTGGCACTGATAATCATTTGTTCTTGCTTGATCTTACACATAAGGGCATTACTGGGATAGAGTGTCAGGATATGCTTGACGAGCATCATATAACACTCAATAAGAATTGCATACCACAAGAGACAAGAAGTCCCAAGATTGCAAGCGGGGTTCGTATAGGAACTGCCGCTATGACTACGAAAGGTTATAAGGAAAAAGATTTTATAGAAGTTGCACATAAAATAGACGAATATATAGACGAATATGTTAAAGCAAAGAATGAAAAATAAGAAGGGATAATTGTTTAGAATTAATTGCTAAGATAGTAACGAGAGAAGGCTAATAATGCAAAATAAGATAAAGATAAATACACATAGTAGTATAAGAATCAATGATGGCGGCAAAGTATTTTACTTTGATCCGTTTAAGTTGGAAGGAAGATATAGTGATGCAGATTATATTATTATTACGCATGATCACTATGACCACCTCGATCCAAAAAGTATAACAAATATAAGAAAAGATGATACGAAATTTGTGTGTCCAAAGAGTATAGCAAGAACTCTCACATCTGATTGCAGCATCAAAGACCCAGCAAAGGTAATAGAGGTTGATACGAAAGATAAAAGAGAATTGGAAGACGGCATAACTATAGAAACCATACCAGCATATAATGTAAACAAAAACTTTCATCAGAAAAAGTTCTCTTGGGTGGGCTATATACTTGAAGTTAATGGTACAAGATATTATATAGCAGGCGACACTGACATAACAGAAGAAAATAAAAAAGTAAAATGTGATATAGCCTTAGTTCCAATTGGTGGCACTTATACTATGACAGTGGAAGAGGCAACAGAACTTATCAATACTATAAAACCTAAAATTGCTATCCCAACGCATTATGGCAGTATAGTTGGTGAAGAATCGCTAGGAAAAAAATTCGTAGAGCTTGTGGATGCTAGTATTGAAGCAAAAGAGTTTATCGATTTTGATACATTTAGGCCGGTGAAAGATTAGCGAGGTTAATATGACTGAAAAAGAAAAAATGGCTTTTTGATATTGTCCTCAAAGATTAGGCTGAAAAAGCCTAATTTTTTTGCTTATAAAGGGGTTGACAGAATGGGAGTTTTGTGATAATATACACCTAAATGAGAAAAAATCACAGGAAATTGTAGAAAAGGGGTTAAAAAAATGTTATTAAAATTTAAATTTAAAAATTATAAGTCTTTTAAAAACGAAGTATGCCTTGACCTTACAGCAACAAAAATCACAGAGTTTTCTGATAGAAACATAAAAGTTGGCAATATAAAGGTACTCCCAGTTGCGAGTATTTTTGGTGCAAACGCTAGTGGCAAGTCCAATGTGATGGAAGCACTTAGATTTATGGTCAGTTATGTTCTTATGTCTTTGAATTTTGCAGGAAGCCAAATTAATCCAGAATTACAAAATAGAATTATAAAACCAACCCCATTTCTATTTGACTTAAAAAGTAGGAACGAAGGGTCTATGTTCGAAATGTATTTCGCATTAAATAATGATGATACAGAAAAAATATATCAATATGGATTTATTTTTAACAACAATGTAATAGAAGAAGAATGGCTATATTATAAAGCTAAAACATCAAGAGAAGAATTTAAAAATATTTTTTATAGAAGCAAAGAAGAAAATGATTTTAGCGGGTTAGAAAAAGATAAAGTTAAAAATATAAAAGTGTCAATGCAAAAAGAGACATTAGTATTGACTTTGGGGGCAAAATTAAAAGAAACACTTTTGGGGAACATTTATAGTTGGTTTGCTGGCATAATAGACTTAAACCTAGGTAACGACAAGGAAGAATACTGGATATCTCAAGGGGGAGGCCTTTCGCGGCTGATGTTGGAAAGAAAAATGCAAGAGGCGGCGGTAAAGTTTTTATCTTCTTTTGATGATTCAATAAAGGGGATGGAAGCGAAGGAAAAAGAGATAAACCCTATTATGAAACAAAAGATTATAGAAGTAAACTTTCATCATCAGATGAACGATTCAGATAAAAAAATAGGATTACCTTTACTACTGGAATCGGCAGGCACCAGAAAGATGTTTACTTTATTTCCTTATTTAAATAACGTTATACATAATGGACAAGTATTGTTTATTGATGAATTAAACTCTCGACTTCATCCACTACTTTTAAGGACTATAGTGCAGATGTTTTTAAACAAAGACATAAACAAGCACAATGCACAACTGGTATTTACATCGCATGATGTTTGGCAATTAAAATCGGATATTATGAGAAGAGATGAAATCTGGTTTACGGAAAAGAATGAAGAAGGAATATCCAATCTATATTCACTTAGTGATTTTGTCGGAGATGATGGTGAAAAAATAAGGAAAGATGAAGACTACCAGAAAAATTATTTACTTGGAAAATACGGAGCTATACCTGTGCTTAAAGGCTTTGAAGGAGTTTTTGATTAGTATGGGTAAAAGAGATCGTGCAGGAAAAATAGAGGCTAGAAAAGTGGGCTTTAGAGAGCCTGATTTAGGATATTACTATATCGTTACAGATGCAGTTGAAACTGAGCCAAATTTTTTAAATGGTGTAAAAAGAAATTTACCAGAAAAAATTAGAGGGAGATTAGTGATACGAGTAAAATCATCAAAGACATATGATATGGTAGACACCATATTGGAAGACATTTCAAAGTCACCAATAATATATGATCCTTGGATAGTTTTTGATAGAGATCAAGTGAAGGAATTTAACATCATAATAGACAAGGCAAAGCGACATGGTATAAATGCAGGTTGGTCAAATCCATGCATAGAAACATTGTTTTCATCATATTTTGGGAAGTCACCAAGTATGTATGATCAAAACAATTGTATTAAGGAATTTGAAAAAACATATCTTAGAATAGCGGGGAAAAGTTATTCAAAAAACAACAAAAATATTTATGACGAGCTGATTGAAAACGGTAATGAAAAAGAAGCAATAAAGATTCACAAGACCAAATATAAACAATATATAACAGAAGGGAAAAACCAACCATCAGAAATGATAGGGGTTAGTCTCTTATATAAATTACTTGAAGAAATAGGAGATAAAGTAAGCAAAAACAGCCATTAGATATATTTATACCGATGTGATAAATTAGGTACATAATTAATTATAGAATATCTTTAAAACATTGAAAAAAGTTGAAACATTAATATAAAATAACCAAAAGGAGCAAAAAAATGAAAAAAATTGATAATTTTATTAATTTATATCCCGTAACAAAAACACTAAGATTTAAATTGATACCAGTAGGAAAAACAAAAGAGAATTTTGATGGTGAAAAATTATTAGAAGTAGATAAAAAGAAAGCAGAAGATTATAGCAAGGCAAAATTAATAATAGATAAATATTACAATACTTTTATAAACAACTGCTTGAATAATTTTAAGTTTAAGACGAATCCCGATAATTTAAAAAACTATTATGATGTTTATAATGCTAGTTTTGAGAATAAAAAAGAAAAAAGCAATAAAATTACGGAATTGCAAAAAAGATTAAGAGAAGAAATATGCTCAAAATTTCGTGAACATAGTGAATATGATAAATTGTTTAAAGAAGGATTGCTAAGACTTATATTGTCTGATAATAGAATGAGTGAAGAAGAGAGAGAAGTTATTTTACAGTTTGATAAATTTAGTACATACCTTCAAGGCTTCTTTATAAATCGAAAGAATATATTTGAATCAGAAGAAAAAGTTGGTAGCATTGCCTATAGATGCATCAATGATAATCTTAAAATATTTATAGACAATATTAAAGTTTATTTAAAAATCAAAGAAGTTTTACGAGAAGATATCAACACACTGGAAAAAGAACTAGCAGATATTTTAAAAAGCTTTAAAATAAAAGACATTTTTAATATAGAATATTATAATTTATGCTTAACTGGGGAAGATATTAATAAATATAACTCTATTATAGGCGGATATTCAGTAAATGAAAAGACAAAAATTAAAGGTTTAAATGAATATATTAATTTATATAATCAAAAGAATAAAGGACAGACAAAACTTCCAAAATTTAAACAGTTATTTAAACAAATCTTAAGTGAAGATAAGACCAAGACGTTTAGATTTGATGTTATTACGAGTGATGATTTGGTGTATGATTTAATAGATGCGTTATTGGAAAAAATTGAAAATAAGGATGAGTCAATTTTTAAAAATATTTTGGGTGTTTTTGATGGTTTAACTAAAGGTTTGTATGATTATAGAACTATATATTTAAGTTCAGCGAAATTTAGTGATATATCTATTAAGTGCTGTAAAGATTATAATGCTATTAATTTAGGAATGAGTATTGATTATGATGAGAATCATAAAGTTGGTAAAAATAAAGAAAAATATGAAAGAGATAAATCGAAATATCTCAAAGAAATAAAAGATCTGTCGCTAGTGAATGTTTGCAGATTGATTAAAAAGGCGGGCTTTAGTGACGAGGGAGTGGTTGAGACGATAGAAAATGAATTAGAAGAAATAGTAAATGAAATAAACAAGGCAGTTTTAGAGTATAAAAAAATAGATAGAAGTTTGAGCATCAAAAGCGATGAGAACGTAGTTGAGAGAATAAAAGGGGTATTAGATTGGCTATTGAAACTACATAAATTTAAGGAAATGTTTTGCGGCGCTAGTGAAACAGAGGAGAAAGACTTGGCTTTTTATGGTGAGTTAGGAGAACTAGACTTTTTGAATGACATTGTTAGTATTTATAATAAAGTTAGAAACTATTCAACAAAAAAGCCATATAAATTGGATAAAATTAAATTGAACTTTAATTGTCCAACATTACTAGATGGTTGGGATGTGAACAAAGAAATAGACAATCTTGGGGTATTGTTTTTGAAAGAAGGTAAATACTTTTTAGGCATAATTAATAAAACTGATAATAAAATATTTACTAATATCATAGATATGGAAGAATCAAAGAATTATTATATGAAGGTTAATTATAAGTTATTACCAGGGCCAAATAAAATGTTACCTAAAGTCTTTTTGTCAAACAAGGGAATAGAGAATTTCAAACCAAGCAAAGAAATATTACAAAACTATAGTAAGGGAACGCATAAAAAAGGAGAAGATTTCAAAAAAAGTGATATGATAAAGTTAATAGATTACTTCAAAGAATCTATTGATAAGCATGTCGATTATTCAAAATTTGGTTTTAAATTTACTGATACATCAAAATACAAAGATATAAGCGAGTTTTATAAAGAAGTTGCTGATCAAGGGTATAAAATAACATATACAAATATTCCAGATGAATATATAGATAAATGGGTGGATGAAGGTAAATTATATTTGTTTCAATTATATAATAAAGATTTTTCAAATTATTCAAAAGGAATAAAAAATCTACACACAATGTATTTTGAAGAACTTTTTGATGAACAAAATTTGAAAGAAGTAGTATACAAGTTAAACGGTAAGGCAGAAATATTCTTGAGGGAAAAGAGTATGGATTATAGAGTAACTCATCCTAAAAACAAGCCGATTTTTAACAAAAATATTGCGAACAAGAAAAAAGAGAGTATATTTGAATATAACCTTGTAAAAGATAGACGATTCACTGATGACCAATTTGAATTCCATGTGCCAATCACAATAAATTTTAAAGCAGATAGCGGCGTGTTTAATGATGGTGTTAATGAATCTATAAAAAAATGCAATGACAACTATGTGATAGGAATAGATCGAGGCGAAAGAAATTTAATATATGTAAACGTTGTGAGTGAAAAAAGAGGTTTGATCGAGCAAATATCACTTAACGATATAATTAACGAATATAAAGGAAATATATATAAGACAGATTACCATGACTTGCTTGATAAAAAAGAAAAAGAGCGAGATATAGCGAGAAAATCATGGAAAACGATAGAGAATATAAAGGAGTTAAAAGAAGGTTATGTAAGCCAAGTGGTTCACAAAATATGTGAATTAGTAGAAAAATACGACGCAATTATTGTTATGGAAGATTTAAATTCTGGTTTTAAAAATAGTAGAATTAAAGTTGAAAAACAAGTATATCAAAAATTTGAAAAAATGTTGATAGATAAATTGAATTTATATATAAATAAGAAAAGTCAACCTAGTGTAAACGGAGGCTTGCTTAAAGCATATCAACTAACTAGACCCTATGAGGGAAATGCAAAGATGGCGTTTCAAAATGGGTTTATATTTTATGTGGCACCATGGAATACAAGCAAGATTGATCCTACAACAGGGTTTGTTAATTTGTTTAGATTAAACAACTACACAAGTGTGAAAACAAAAAAAGAATTTATAAATAGGTTTAAATCGATTAAATATAATATAGAAGAACATGTGTTTGAATTCGTATTTAATTATGAGGACTTTGATTATGGAGCAACAGATTATCAAAAAAAATGGACGATATCCTCATATGGCAAAAGGATTTTGACTTTTAGGAACAAAGATAGAAATAACAATTGGGACTACAAAGAAATAGATTTAACAAAAGAACTGGTTGATTTGCTCGGCCAATATCAAGTTGAATATACAAGTGGGAATGGAGATATTAAGGAAAAGATTTTAGAAATTGATGAAGGAAAGTTTTATGATAAATTATTTTGGATTTTGAAATTAATACTGCAGATTAGGAATAGCAGACCTAAGCAAAAAGAAAGTGATTTGGTGATTGATTATCTAGCATCTCCAGTGAAAAATCGAAAAGGACAATATTTTAATTCAAGTGAAGTGAAAGAAGGGACTTTTCTCCCGAAAGACGCTGATTCTAATGGAGCATATAACATTGCTAGAAAAGGGCTGATGATTATTGAGAGAATAAAGAAAGATCAAAGTGATAAGTTGACAGTAATATCCAACAGAGAATGGTTAGAGTATGCACAGACGCATTTGCCATTTTAACACATGGAAAATCCTATTGCAATTTCAAAACTTAATGATTTTATATTTTGTCCTGTGTCTATTTATTTTCATGATCTTGATATAGAGACAGAAAAAATGACTTATCAGTCAGCATGCCAATTAAATGGAACAGCAGCACATGAAACTATTGATAGTAAAAGATATAGTAGTAAGAAAAATGTGCTACAAGGGATAGATGTCTATTGTGAGAAATACAATATATACGGCAAAATTGATATTTTTGATGATGAAAAAGGCATATTAACGGAAAGAAAGAAAAAGATATTGAAAATATATGATGGATATATTTATCAACTATATGGAGAGTACTTTTGTCTTGTGGAAATGGGTTACAAGATAAATGAGCTGAGATTGTATAGTATGTCAGATAATAAAGTTTATCCCATAGCGTTACCTCAATATAATAGCAAATACTTTGAAGGTTTTATAAAAGTAATTAAAGATATTGATGAATTTGAATTATCAAACTACATTCCAAGTTCCAGATTAAAGTGCGAGAATTGTATTTATGAAGAACTCTGTAGCTTCTCTTTATTGAAATAATATGTTAAGTATAAATGATTTTTCAAAAAAACAAATAGTTTTTGTCTATGCCAACAATGGCGAAAAAATAGCATATAAGAATGATAATTTAATTGTTAAAGAAAAAGACGAAAAGATTAAATTTCAAGTAAGTCTTTATAGATTATATATTATATATATAGTAGGTGATTTGTCATTAACTACTGTAATACTGAAAAAAGCCAAAAAGTTTGGATTTTCCATAGCATTGCTTTCTCCAACATTTAGATTATACGAAATGATAGGTGATGTTAAAACAGGAAATACCTTGTTGAAAGAAAAACAATACAAATACAATGGGATTAGTATAGCGAGACACATTGTTAGCAATAAAATACTTAATGAGATTAATGTATTAAAGAATGTTAGAAAAAAGAGTGCTAACATAAAAGAGACTATTATAGCTTTAAATGATTATTTAGATAGAAGTCTAGAGTGCAAAAATTATCATATATTATTATCTCATGAAGGTAATGCAGCAAAGCTGTACTTTAAAGCAATGTTTGCCGATTTAGGCTGGAAAGGTAGAAAACCAAGAATAAAATATGATTATATTAATTCTGCATTAGATATAGGCTATACGATTTTATTTACATTTATTGATGTAATTGCCAATAGTTTTGGCTTTGATACATATGTAGGGGTGTTGCACAAGCAATTTTATATGAGGAAATCATTAATTTGTGATTTTGTGGAACCGTTTAGAATCATTATTGATGAGCAAGTAAGAAAATCTATTAATTTAAAACAGATCAAGGAAGAAGATTTTACAGTTATTAATAAAGCATTTAGGTTAAAATATGAAAATTCAACAAAATATGCAAACATTTTTCTAAGTGCAATAATTGGTGAAAAGGATAAAATTTTCTTATATATTCAAGAATACTATAGAGCATTTATGAAGGGAAAAAGTGTTGAAAAATTTCCTTTTTATGAAAGAGAGTTATTTTATGATAATAGTAAGCTATGATATAAGCGATGATAAAAAGAGAAGGCATTTTCAAAAGTTTATTGAAAAGTTTGGGCATAGAATTCAGTACTCGGTTTATGAAATAGAGAATAGCAATAGGATATTAGATAATGTTGTTACACAAATAAAAAACAAATTTGAAAAAAGATTTGATGAAAGCGATAGCGTATTACTGTTTCTATTGAGTAGTAGTTGTAAAGTGTTAAAATATGGGTTCTCACAGCATGAAGATAAGGATTTATTTATTGTTGAGTGAACTTGCAAACCTAAGTCTTAATATGGTAAAATATATGAAATTTAAGGTATTAAATAAAAGAAAGTATTTAAAAATGTTTAATAATCAAGGTATTTTATGCCCAAATATGAAAAACGGGTTTAATACCTTAATAAAATTTCTACTATTGTAGATTTAATCGAAATCTTTACTCTGAAAAAGTTTAATACCTTAATAAAATTTCTACTATTGTAGATAAGAGAACGACCTGTAAAGTTCTCCTTGTTTAATACCTTAATAAAATTTCTACTATTGTAGATAGAAAAAGTATAGTCAGTATGAAAACAGTTTAATACCTTAATAAAATTTCTACTATTGTAGATCCAAAAGAAAGAGATACCCTACTCAATGGTTTAATACCTTAATAAAATTTC
>DGGU01000015.1 GCA_002392345.1 Lachnospiraceae bacterium UBA3866 | reverse complement strand
TTTTAAGGGCTCACATAGCTCGCCCCTACGATGCGAACTCGTCCGTTGAGCTTTTTTGCAACTGCTTTTAGCAAAATTCTAAAACCTTAGATAATCTCATTGCGAGGACCAAGCGTCCAAAATTGCTCGCTATAAGCCTTATTCTTTATAATCGTATTTAGTACAACCTCCATGCTTTTTAAAAAGATAGGGGGTCTGTATAGGGGTCTCTGCATAAAATCTGAGTTTTTGCATAAAAAAAGCAGGCTCACAGCCTGCTAAATTATACTCTTTTTATCTTATACATACTTCAGTATATCTTCCGCCCTGTCTACCAAAGCTATGTACTTCTTATAATTTTTCTCTTCCTCAGTTAGATTATTAATTCCAGCTCCGTAAGTTACTCCGATAAATGGCATATCACACGCTATAGCACCTCGTAAGTCATACTCTGTATCGCCTACCATACATACTCTATCTACATCGGTTACTTTGCAATCTTCCATAGCAAGCTTCATTATATCTGCCTTTGTAAGTCCTGACTCAGCCACAGAGCCCCTTATGCTATCAAAATACTTTGTCATACCCTTATTTTCAAAGAGCGGAGTAACACATTTCATAATCTTATAAGTTGCAAGCGCTACCTTATACCCATTATCTCGAAGCGATATAATCGTCTCAAGTACTCCTGGAAAAAGTTCGGCTTTCAACAATTCATTATCTATATAGTATGATCTATAATACTCTACGAGTTTATCGATCTCCTCATCGCTTAATTCAGGATAATATTTTTTTATCGATTTTAGAACTGGCGGCCCTATAAAAGACCACTCTTCTTCCTTCGTAAGCTTTCTAATACCAGCATATTCTATAGTTGCTCTAAGCGAATTTAAGATAGTCTCAGCCGTGTCAAATATTGTCCCATCAAGATCAAAGAGTATCAAATCATATTTTCTATCAATCTTCTCCATCTAACTTGTCCACTTGCCATCGCTACCAATATTATATCCATCAGGTGTCACGCCACCTGTAAACATAGAACCATCTTGATTAAAATAATACCAAGAACCTTCTACCTGTTTCCAACCAGTAGCCATCTTTCCTTGTTCTGAAGTCGCTGCAGTCTCAAAAAAGAATCTTTTATTATTTGCATCGGTAAGCCAGCCTGTTACCATATCTCCATTTGCATCAAAGAAATAACAAGCCTTAGTCGTTGTAGGTACACCATTAATTGTTACAACGCTACTAATAACAGCCCATAGATTTTTGGCCTCTTTAACTTGTCCATTCGCATTGACAACATTTAGATGCCATTTCCCATTCGCGCCAGTTGTCCAAGCAGAATTAGATGAATTTACACTAAGTGATGTCGCATTTGTTGGAACAGCGACTGCTGCAAGCTGCTCTGTTGCTACTGCGGCAGCTTCCTTTTCATCTCCAGGTCCACCTGCAACATACATAGTGCCTCCACCACTTGCGGCTGCACCGCCGCCACCACCACCGCCTCCACCTCCGCCGCCACCTCCGCCGCCGCCACCGCCACTTCCACCTCTAGGAGTTGAACCACTAACTCTTGTCCAATTTGCAGTGAGTGTTATATCTTCGTTCAATATTCCGATATTTTGTCCATTAGTATAAGTTTTACCACTATTTGAACGCCAATATGCAAAATTATAATTATTTCTTGTGAATGCATTCTTATGAAGTATAGCATTTTCGCCTTCCTTTACGCCTTGTACTTGCATGAAGCCACTACCATCACCAGGAAGGAAAGTTATGTTATGGCCAGCTTCCCACTTAGCATAAAGTGTGACTTCACCATCAAAATTGATGCTGCCTGCATCATCATAACTATTTCCATCTCCGTCTTCCCATCCAGCAAATATGTATCCATCTCTCTTATATGTATTATAGTTTAATTTTACAGTCGTTCCTTCAAGCGCACCTTGGTCACGCATGGTGCCTTCTCCACCATTTGCGTTGAAATGAATCTTAGTTGCTGAGTTCGTTAGACCTCTTATTCTAAAATTAGCTCCATAATATGTGCCATTTTTATACTCTAATATCTCTTGATTTAAATCAACCCATTTATTTCCATAAAGCACAAAGCCTTGACCAATATATGATTCATTATAGAAATCTCTTTCCTCAGACCCATCATTTACTACAGTATCATCTACATATACCTTTAAAGTATTTGTAGGTTTAAGCACAATAGAAAAATACGAATTTCTTTTTAACAATATGTCTTTGTCTAAATCGATAGTCCATATTCCTGCTATATCTCTAGTCACAACTTGTGATAATACTTTAGTACCACCAGTTGGTTCTATCATAACACCATCTCTAGTATATATCTCTAAGGTAAATTTATTATTTGTGGTTGATATAGCTACATTAATTGCTTTAAGTACTTGATCTTCGTCATCGCTAACTTTAAATATATTACCTATGGTATACTTACCACCGAAATCATTTTCATAACCAGTAGTATCATAATGATAGTTGTATTTATAGGTATCAGTCTCCATAGCCTCTATAGAATATAAAGTATCATCTATGCTTTTTTCTTCATATGACATCCAGAAATATCCATAATTAGTACTTCCGCTATATCCCCAACTATTTCTTATAAGCCAAGCGCCATTACTGCTTGGTTCATTTGCAAAATAAGTTTTAGGAACTGAATCATCCCATCCAACTATCAAAACAGCATGATTAGCTGCATGGTTTCCATTGGTTGAATAGAACTTTTCATTTGACTTGCCATTAAATGTGTATGATCTCGTTGTTCCTTTGTTTGCTGCATAATTCACAGCAACTGAACCGTTATTCATAACGGCTTCTTTTATAAGGTTTTTATCATTTTTGTTTATAAACTCAACATTCTTAATTTCAAAATCATTGTTGTTAAAAGCATATCTGCCATCAAGTGTATACCCACCAATATTATGTTCATACCCTTTTAATCTCTCATATGATGTATCATCATTTTCTTTTACTACTCCCATGTAGGTGGTTGCGGTAAGTAATGCTTCCATCTGGTTTCCACCATCATTGGCAAAATCCATATCATCTTTTGTCTCTGTATAATCTTTTCCTTCTACTCCAGGCTTATCTATGTTAGATGAATTAGTTACATTCTTAAGACCAAGCGTAAAGTAAGCAAGTGCTGCCTCACTCAAATCTGAATCATCATCACTTGATACAAGACCTTTCGTTCTTAACGATGTTTCTACCATACCTATAACTGAAAATGCCCAGCAAGTACCAAAATTACCTTGATCCCTTATTGGTGGCAATATCGATAGCCCATCATCATTAGTCTTCTCTCTCCCATCATAACTACTTGGTAGGTTAGAGTCGCCAAATAAAACATTAAATGGTCTTTTTACTTTGTCAACCTTAGTCTTAACTGGTATGAGAGCATTGTTCCACTCTTCATCTTCACCCTCAATCTCACTTTCAGTTGCGATATAAGCATCACCATATGAAATCGTTTCGCTAACTGTTGCTTTTTTATCTATAATTGTATATACAGTTTCTAATTCGCCATCTATTAAGATGTCTCCTTTTTCTTCTTCGTCTTCAGCAGCTTCTTCGGCTTTTTCTTCAACAACTTCTTTATACGAGCTTGCTTCTTCCGTCTCTTCTAATTCTTCTTCCAAAGCCTCTTCTGAAAGCTCCTCTTCTACGGCCTCTTCCCTGCCAAATTCAGACGTAGTTGCTACATCAATCGCTTTGTTATCATTTGCAAACGCAGGTACGATATTGCAAAATAATAAACTTCCACATAATAAAATTGAGATAATCTTTTTAAAATATCTTTTAGATACCATTGTTTATCTCCTCCGTATATATACTACAATTATTATATCATAGTTAGCCCTTATCTCAAAGAATTCCTATGCTTTTTCATGAGTTCACTTTCTTTATTTTTACTAGAATCCATCATTTTTAAGTAATTCTTAATAATTACATAGGTGTTTCTAACCCCCACTAAAACGCCTAATATGATACATATTAGCATCATGTCTATATTCAATTTCTCTCTCAGTATATACCCCAAAGCCACAAGCAAAAATATCGGCACAAGTATAGATATGCCAAGTTGCAGAACCAAGGTCCATGTTTTAAATACTTCTTGCTTCATTATCACTTACTCAAAAACTCTATCTGCCTATCTATATTTTTAGGTGATGTCCCGCCAAGACTCATCCTCTTCATAACACAGTTTTCAAGTTTTATAAAATCATATACATCCCTATCTATCTTTTTAGAAAACTTCTTGTATGTCTCAAGTAGTAAGTTTTCTAAAGTATATTGCTTGTCATAAGCTACACTTTGTTCAATGCAATAATTTACTATCTTTCCAGATACCTTATATGCATCACGAAATGCCATCCCTTTATTCACAAGGTAATCAGCAAGATCAGTTGCATTGATGAAACCAACTAATGCATCTTCTCTCATCCTATCTTTATGTATTTTCATAGACTTTATCATATGTATAAATATCTCTATTGATTTTTTCACAGTATCTATAGAATCAAATATACACTCTTTATCTTCTTGCATATCTTTATTATATGCCAGTGGCAAGCCTTTAAGTATCGTGAGTATAGTTATAAGATTGCCATATACTCTTCCTGTCTTTCCTCTCACAAGTTCAGCCATATCAGAATTTTTCTTCTGTGGCATGATAGAGGATCCTGTAGTAAACTCATCTGATAATTCTATATAGTTAAACTCACTACTTGTATATATTATAAGTTCTTCTGCCTGTCTTGATAGATGCATAGCAATGATAGAAAGGTCTGATGCAAATTCTACTATAAAATCTCTATCGGATACTGCATCAATAGAATTCTCACTTAACCCATCAAAATCAAGAAGCTTCGCTTCGTATCTTCTATCTGTCTTATAGGTCGTTCCTGCGAGTGCGCATGCTCCTATAGGGGATACATTGACCCTCTTATATAGATCATAGAGTCTTTCCATATCTCTCTTATACATCATCCCATATGCAAGTATATAATGTGCAAATGTCACTGCCTGAGCTTTCTGAAGATGTGTAAATCCTGGCATGATAGTTTCCCTATTATTATCCGCTATATCTATTATAACTTCAATTAATTTATCAAGCAAGAAATTGATACTTATAATCTCTTTTCTAACATAAAGTCTTGTGTCAAGCGCTACTTGATCGTTTCTGCTTCGCGCTGTGTGGAGTTTCTTTCCAACCTCCCCTATCCTTTTTGTCAATATTTCCTCTATGAACATATGGATATCTTCTGCACTATCATCAATTTTAAGCTTGCCTAACTCTATCTCTTTTTTAATCTTAATAAGTGCATCCGTTATCTTTTTAGCTTCCGCCTTTTTTATGATATTACAATGGGAAAGCATAGCAACATGTGCTATGCTTCCTTCTATATCTTCTTTATACATTCTCTTGTCAATCTTTATAGATGAATTGTATTCATCAGCCAGTATATTGGTTTTGCCACTTGTACGTCCAGCCCATAGTTTTTTACTCATATCCATCCCTTCGGGCGCCCCAAGGGCACTTCCTCGCATTCACTCGATGGTCGAGTTTATAAGCAAACTCGTTCATGAACGCTCGGGCGCTCCAGTGCTCGCCCCTACATTTTCCTTTTAGGCTCGCATTGCTTGCCACAACGCCTTTCTTTTGAGCTCGCATTGCTTGCCCTTACGCATGTACGCGCGAGCTATGCAAGCGCTCACTACTTTATTTTATTATTTAGCCTTGCCTGAACTTGTATTGGAAGACCATATAGATTTATAAATCCCTCTGCATCTTTCTGATTATAATCACTCTCTCCAAAAGTACATATAGATTCATCATAAAGAGAGTACTTACTTTCTATGCCTGCTTTTATTATATTACCCTTATATAATTTTAATTTTACAATTCCTGTCACATGTTCTTGAGTCTTATCTACAAATGCTGCTAGCGCTTCTCTAAGTGGTGTGAACCATTGCCCATTGTACACAAGTTCTGCATAAGTTATCGCTAACTTTTGCTTCTCGTGAAGTGTCATCTTATCAAGGCATACAGTCTCAAGTGTCTCATGAGCTTTATAAAGTATAGTTCCTCCAGGAGTCTCATACACACCTCTACACTTCATGCCAACTAGTCTATTCTCTACTATATCAATTAGACCTATACCATTTTCACCACCGATTTTATTAAGCTCTAAAATTATATTGAGAGGCTTCTCTTTCTTGCCATTAAGTGCAACTGGTACGCCCTTCTCAAATTCCAAAGTAATATATGTTGGTTCATCCTTCGCTTTGATTGGTGATACTCCCATCTCAAGAAATCCATCTTTCTCATACTGAGGTTCATTAGCAATATCTTCAAGGTCAAGCCCTTCATGAGAAAGGTGCCAGAGATTTTTATCTTTAGAATAATTAGTCTCTCTACTTATCTTAAGTGGGACATTGTGTGCTTCTGCATAATCTATCTCTTCTTCTCTCGATTTTATCTTCCACTCTCTCCATGGAGCTATTATGGGCATGTCAGGCGCAAAATGCTTTACAGCTAATTCAAACCTCACTTGATCATTGCCTTTGCCAGTGCAACCATGAGCTATGGCATCCGCCTTTTCCTTTATAGCAATCTCAACAAGGCCTTTCGCTATACAAGGTCTTGCATGACTTGTACCAAGTAGATAATCTTCATATATTGCCCCTGCCTTCATAGTAGGAATTATATAATTATCTACATAATCTTCTTTAAGATCTAGTACATATAATTTTGCTGCACCAGTTTTCTTGGCCTTTTCTTCAAGTCCAACGAGCTCATCACCTTGGCCTACATCGCCAGACACGGCTATAATTTCTGGATTATTATAATTCTCTTTAAGCCAAGGAATTATAATTGATGTGTCAAGACCACCACTATATGCGAGGACTATTTTTTTTATTTTACTCTTATCTAACATTTTTAACCTTTCGGGCGCTTCAATGCTCCTACAAAACTTTGCTTAAGAAACTTTGAAGTCGCTCGTTGTTTGGATTATTGAAAAATTTATCTGGTGAGTTTTCATATGCGAAAACTCCATTATCTAGAAATGCTATACGATTGGCAACTTCTCTTGCGAATCCCATCTCATGAGTTACCACAACCATAGTGATTCCTGTCTTAGCAAGTTCCTTCATAACATCAAGAACTTCTCCAACCATCTCTGGATCAAGGGCTGAAGTTGGTTCATCAAAAAGCATCACATCAGGACTCATCATAAGTGACCTTACAATTGCGACTCTTTGTTTCTGTCCACCTGAAAGCATATTAGGATATGTATCCTTTTTATCTATGAGTCCTACTCTATTCAAAAGTTCTTTCGCCTTATCGACTGCTTCGGTTTCATTCATCTTTAAGACATTGATAGGTGCAAGTGTCATATTTTCAAGTATAGTTAGATGTGGAAAAAGATTAAAATGTTGGAAAACCATTCCTATCTTCTTTCTCACGTCATCTATATTAGTAGCCTTATCAGTGATGTCTATTCCTTCAAAAAATATATTCCCGCTAGTTGGTTCTTCAAGTAGATTGAGCGTTCTTAAGAAAGTTGACTTACCACCGCCACTAGGGCCCACAAGACACAGTACATCTCCAACATATATATCTGTTGTGATATGCTGAAGCACTTTATGGCCACCAAAACTTTTACATAAGTCTTTAATCTCTATAAGTTTTTTTGCTTCAGCCATAATCAAGCATTCCTTTCGTTCTTTCTAAGACTTAACTCAAGTTTCTTAACAAAAAAGCTGAATACACAGGTGAGAAGAAGATAAATGCCTGCAACCACAAGAAGTGGTGTCCACGCATCATATGTTCTTGACCTTATGATATCTCCGCCTTTAGTAAGATCTTGTACGGCAACATAACCTGCAACCGATGTCTCTTTTATAAGAACTATAAACTCATTACAGAGTGCTGGAAGGACAACCTTAAATGCCTGTGGCACAATGATAAGTTTTAAGGTTTGTACATATGAAAGTCCAAGGGATCTTCCCGCTTCCATCTGGCCTATATCTATAGACATAAGTCCTGACCTAAATATCTCAGCCACATAGGCACTTGAATTAAGCCCAAAACCAATAATTGCAACCACTATGCCACTTGTATTTCTTGATGTAAATATACAGAAAAAAAGGATCATAAGTTGTATTACTACAGGAGTTCCTCTTATAACTGTTATATAGACTTGACAGATCGAATTCAATACTTTGAATTTCTTAGTGTTATCATAGGTTGTCCTTATTAGTGCTATGACAAGGCCTAAAACTATACCGACGATAGTTGCAAATAAAGTTATAATCATAGTGTTTTTTAGACCATCCACTATGTACAAGTATCTATTGTCTTTGATGAAATTTAATACTATTGCCTTTTTTAATGTTTCTATCATAATTACTGTATGTACTTATCAACTATTGCTTTAAGTTCTCCGTTTGATTTCATCTCTTTGATGACACCATTTAACTTATCAAGTAACTCTGAATTACCCTTCTTAACTGCTATAGCATACTCTTCTTCTGCATAAGGTGATTCAAGTATCTTAAATGATCCTTCATCTCCAGCTACTACAGCTTTAGCAACTTGGTCATCAACTACACATGCATCTATAGATCCTATCTTCATAGCTTGCACACCATCTACGATCTTAGGATATCTTGATATATTCTCATCACCAAAATCATCTGTGCAATATATGTCGCCTGTAGTTCCAAGCTGAACACCTATCTTTTTGTCATACATATCATTGCTATCAACTATTTCGCTATTGATAGGAACTATTATTGCTTGAACTGCATTTTGATATGTATCTGTAAAGTCCACATTTTCTTTTCTATCTTCTGTAATTGTCATCCCAGCCATAGCAAAATCAGCTTTACCGCTATTGACAGTTGGTATAAGTGAATCAAATGCGATATCAAGTATCTCGATCTCACAACCAAGTTTCTCACCAATCTTATTCGCAATCTCAACATCGATACCTTTAAAATCTCCGCCCTCTTTATATTCATATGGTGGGAATTCTGCATTGGTACACATAATTAATTTCTCTGTTCCAGTTGAAGAGCTTGAACTTGAACTTGTACTAGTAGTACTGTTACCACATGCAACAAGACTACATACCATAACAACAGTTAAAATTAAAGATAAAATTTTTTTCATATTATTTTCCTCCGAAAAATTTATTGTAAAAAAAACAAAACACTTATTTGTGAATATTTATGCAAAATTATATCACAAATATGTGTTTTGTCAAGATAAAATTTTATATTTATGCAGAAATTATGAATAAATGCAGGATTTTATGCAATATTACCTTTTTTTAATCATTAAAAGCCGAATTTCTGCTGTAACTCATTATATATTCTATCTATTAATATATTATAAAAATTTTCACCATAATGTATACCATCAACAAGAGCTTCAGGCGTTGCTATATCATTTAAATCAACATATGTTACATTGCCATACTTTGCAGCACTTGTAATTATAACCCAGTCATAATACTTTGGTGACAATTCATATTTCATAGAATTATTTGCTGTGATGCTATCCTTTCCCATGAAATCTGTATTGGTATGTATGATGAAAAGTTTGCCTTTTTCATAAGATAATTTAAATAATTCTTCTATAGTCTTTTTGAATTCTTTTAAACTTGTCTGCACAAGAACATCATTGACTGAAGTAGATAATATAATGATATCTTTATCACTATTTATCGCATCAATATATTTTTGTTTATTTGCTACAACACTTTTACCAGCCTCAGCAAATACTTCTCCTTTAAAATTCTTTCTTTTCCTCATGTATCTACTAAGCAATCCGCAGTAGCTATCTCCGCAAAGAGCCATATCACGAGCCAGATAATACTCTTCAGTTATCTTCTCCTTAAGTGCTGTCATATCAAAATCTGCATATTTATTGGTATTCTTTTCTTCGTGATATAGTTTTTCCAATTCTTTAAAGAAATGTTTATCTTTTTCAGTAACACTTTTATATTTTTTTAAATTCGCTCTGGTTCTCTCTTCATCAAGTGCTTGAGTTTGCTCCGGCGTAAGTGACATGCCAACTTCATCTAAACCAGCATCTACTTGTGCCTCCATTGCAGCATTCTCTTGCTCTTCTTTCGCAACGATCGTACTAGAAGAATGCATAACTGAAGCTGCCCTCGTCACCTCATGTTTTTCATTCTCTAGCACAAGCAATGTCATTATAGCCACTATAGAAAGTAATAATGTACAAATTATCTTATAACTTCTTTTCATCTTAACCTTCTTTTCTTTTATTATACTTTTTTTAACCTTAGATTAAAGCAATAACAACATATAAATTATACCACAAAATCTAGTTTTTTTCACTTAAAATAACTTATATATGGTATACCTTATATTAAGTAATGCTTAATTAAAGGGCACCTCGAAAAACTCCGTTTTTCGAGTGTGTGCCCAGCTGGAACCTTAAATTCGTCGCATTTTATGAAAGCAAGCTTTCAAAAATGCTCCTTTTTAGAGGTTCCCTAAAAGCTTTCAAAATCCTTATTTTTTATAGATATTTTCTCGCAAATCTACTATAATAATATGCATATTATGAGGTTTATATATGATTAATCAAGAAGTGCTCTACCGTGGGAAAGAGCCATCAGCTATAAGAAAGCTCTTTGAACAAGGAAAAAAGTTAAAAGAAAAATACGGCGAAGACCAAGTCTTTGATTTTTCTATTGGAAATCCTAGTGTTCCAAGCCCTGCCATACTTAACGAGTCGCTTATCGCTCTCATTAACGATTCAAGCGATCATCCGAACAATTCCATCCTTCACGGATATACAAGTGCTGCTGGCGATATGAATGTCCGCCAAAGCATCTCTTCTTATCTTAATGAAACCTATGATGCCAAAACGGATGCCAATTATATCTATATGTCTGTAGGTGCTGCCGCAGGCCTTTCGATCTCACTTCGTGCTATAGTTTCAAGTCCAGATGATGAAGTGATCGTTTTTGCACCATTTTTTCCAGAGTATGAAGTCTTCATAGACAATGCCAAAGCTAAAACTATAGTTTGCTATCCAGATTATAATACCTTCTATCCAGATACTGCTGATTTCGAAAGTAAAATAGCCAAGAATACTAAAGCCATCATAATCAATTCACCTAATAACCCTACTGGCATAATGTACAAAGAGGATATTATAGTAGAAATCACCAAGATACTTAAAAACAAAGAAAAAGAATATGGTCATCCTATATATTTAATCTCCGATGAACCATATCGAGAGCTAATTTTTGATAATGAGAGATACCCTTTTATCACTAACTATTATGATAACTCTATAATCACTTATTCTTTTTCCAAATCACTATCTATTCCTGGAGAAAGAATCGGATACATATTAGTTAATCCAAAATGTGAAGATAAAGACGATCTCTTCGCTGCTATATGCGGAGCAGGTAGGTCTCTTGGATATGTATGTGCACCAAGTATTTTCCAATACATGATCCCTAAAGTTCTCGGCGTTGCTTCTGATATAAATGTATATAAAGAAAATGCAAATTTGTTATATGATGAACTTAAAAAAATCGGATACCATGTTGTAAGACCAGATGGTGCTTTCTATATGATGATGAAAGCACTTGAAGATGATGACCAGAGTTTTTCTGATAGAGCACTGGAATATAATCTCTTACTTGTTCCAAGTGCAAGTTTTGGCGTTAAAGGTTATGTCCGCATCGCCTTCTGCCAAAGTAAAAATAAAATAATAGATTCAATACCTCAGTTTAAAAAACTATACAGCTCGTATACTTAGAGCCCGAAAGGAAAACCATGAAAGATCTAAACGAATCAAGAAAAAAAATCAACGAAATCGATGCTGAGATGGCTAAACTCTTTGTAGACCGCATGAACATAAGTAAAGACATCGCTGAATACAAAAAGGAGAACTCTATTCCCATTGCAGATGCCAATCGCGAGCAAGCTCTATTAGAAAACAACTTAAAACTCATAGAGGACGAGACCCTAAAATCATACTATGTGAACTTTATGAAGACTATTATGAATATCTCTAAAGAGTATCAACAAAGCCTCCTTACAAACTTAAAATAGTCGGCAACTATGTTACATTAATCCTGCCATCCCCATATGGATCAGCATATTTATCTGGTATCCTACCACCAAGATCTTCTTTAATGTAATCAATTATTATTGTAAAATCTTCTGCAGTGCTTCTATCTATTATGTCACAACCATCAAATGCAGTATAACCATTGCCGTGTTCAATTGCAATATAATTAAATGTCGCTAACTTATATTTCTTCATTAGGTCTACATCTTCACCATTAATCTTAAGATTCTTAACTCTTCTCTCGCCATCTATTCCGATGCAATTTCCATTATCATCTATTTTGCATGGATCAGATATAGATGTGTCAAGATCAAATGTGATACCAGATACTTGTGGAAAGGCTCCATTCTCTGCTGGAACTACACGGCAACCCCATTCCATAGCATCAAG
>DGGU01000048.1 GCA_002392345.1 Lachnospiraceae bacterium UBA3866 | reverse complement strand
ACAATAATTATAGTTTTTAAGATAACTAGGGTCGTAACATCATTACATGAATAAAGCAAGTAGATTGATTAAGAGATATATAGCGCTTTTATTAGTGCTTCTTTTTAGTATAGAGAGTTTCGCCGCCGTAGTCGGTGATAACGACGGAGCAGCCTTCATCACTAAGGCGGAGTTTGATAGTCTTAAGAATGACTTTCAGAGCCAACTCGATAGATATAACTCGTCTATAGATAATAAGATAGATGGGGCGATAGCGAGTTATCTAAGCGGAGTTATGATAGCAAAAAAAATGAATGTAGTGCCATATGATTCGTACAGTGGTTTTTCTTTTGTTGCTTACCCCACACCTGATGCTGATAGTATTGGGATGTGGGATCAGAAACAAACATGGAAGAAAAATGGTTCATTTAACGTGTTGCCAGCAGGTTGGAGGCATACAGTTGTTGGTCCTAACTTTCGTTCTTTAGGTGAGTCAAATACTGGAGTATTAGGGCAGTTAATTCATTATGCTGAAGAGCGTTGGGGTACGGCTGATGTAAATGCAATGCAACAAAATTATGAATTGGCTGCTGTAAAAGATCTGTGCCAAGATGCATATTATTTTAATGTATCCGATCGAAATGATGAAAATAAAAAAAATAGAGTGAAGAGTATAGGTTTTGGTCAAAATACTTTATATAAAGCAAAATGGAATGACAATTCTGACTTTTATGTTCCGCATTCGGCGAGGTCAGATACTGATATCTATACTGCAGGTACAATAGAAGCGCATTCTGGCCTTACCACAACTGTAGCCATGACAATGTACATTGGGGAATGTTTTTCTAAAGATCCTACATATGCATATATTGAATTGACACAAAGCTCTGGACGTAGTGCACAAGGGATGAAAAGATATGTAGGGAACCAAATTGGAACATTCACTATTCCGTACGATTTTGCAAATAGCTCTATAGGTTTTCTTTCAAATAATCCGACTGATTTTGATCTTTGCCGAAATGATGATACAAATGGTGTTGAAATGAGTGATGCGGCAAGGACATTGAACTATACTTATTTGAATAATGAGCCAACTGGTAGGACTTGGGCACAAATTGGATATAACTCTGGTATCGAACCCGTGCATGGGGACGCGATACCTGTGTCAGTTGCTTATAAAAAATTTAATACAAGTAATTCTTTTGTGTTAAAATTTAGTGACGCCTTTAGTGATAGCATATACGAAAAAACTAATATCGAAGTTCCATTTTATGGTGGTTGCCCAATATTTAAATCTACTGGAAATGGGATTGCAAAACTTAAAATCAAAGGTACGAGTTCAACGGTAACTGATTTCTTAATTAAAGCAGATCCATTTACAGGATGGAAAAAATCAGATGATGAGACAAATGCTGTTAGGATAACAAATGCGTCTGATAATACAGATGTAACACAGACACCAACTGATGGTACAACTATAACAATTAAATTTGATATTCAAAATGAAAAGACATATTATTTTAAATGTGGTATAAATGGTGGTATAGAAATTGTTGGGGACATTGAGTTAGAGATAGAATAAATACTTTATTTAATGTGAATGAATTGATATATTCATACAATTTAATCCAAACTTTTTAACCTTAAAAAATCCTTGAGTTTTATGTGACGAACTATACTTGTGGAATAATCTAAATCATCATTTGTAATTAATACTTTTTGAGATAGGTTATCTTTGATAATATTAAATGGTAGCATTTCCCTTTGATATGTGTCATTGTTTTCAACACTATATGCTACTTGTATATAATACTTCTTGTTGCCATTTACAGCTAAGAAGTCTACTTCTTTGCCATTTATATTATAAACATTTAAGTTATAACCCATGTATATCAGTTCGTTATAAACAATGTTTTCTAAATTATGAGTTAAATCATATCTATTATTTAATTGTCTAATTGAATTAAAAGATACATCTTCATTATAAATTTTATTGTAAAATGATAATTCTTGTTTAGTCTTAGTAGAGTATTGTTTTAGTTTTTCTATAGCGAATGCTTGTTCAAGATAATAAATGTATTTTGAAATAGTGTTTTCAGAACAACTATGCTGTTGCTTTATAAATTTATATATTGAATTTGAACTTAAGATTCTGCTATTTGATAAAAAAATATAGTTTACAACCTTTTCAAACAATTCTATTCTTTTTATATTGTATCTTAGGCTTAGGTCATTATAAATTATTGTTTCATTTAGGTCTTTTAAGTATGATCTCATAGCCATTTCGTTATTAAATTCAAATCGCTTTGGAAACCCGCCCCATATAATGTAATCCAGTTCGGAGATATTTCTATTTAATTCGTTACAGTACTCTAAAATTTCTTTATATACAAAAGGGTAAATTTTGAATGAGATATATCTTCCACTAAGATTTTTTGTATATTCTTTAGATAGTAATTTTTGATTTGAGCCAGTTATGAAAACGGAACACTGCTTGAGTCTTAATGTCTTGCAAATTTCTTCCCAACCATCGTAGTCTTGAATTTCGTCAAAAAAAACATAGCAGAGACCATCTTTTTTATTACTTATGACATTTTGTATTATTTCATTTGCATTTTGAAATCTACTTTTCGTAATTCTATCTTCAAACTCAAAATAAAAAATGTTGTCACTTTTTTTGGAAATTTCATTTTTGATTTGTTGCATCACAACAGATTTGCCAGATCGCCTTATGCCAGTAATTATTTTAATTAAATCTGAATCATAAAAAGGTCTTATTTGACTTAAATATTTTTCGCGAATAATCATTATTCTATTATACTGCAAACTTTTGCAGATGTCAATAAAAGTTTTCACTACAAGTGCAAACTTTTAATAACTTATGTAATAGTTCTCGGAACCCCCTATAGTGACCCTCTATCTTTTCAAAAAGCATGGAGGTTGGGGACAATTCCCCTAATCGCCGAGACTACTACTAAAAGTTTTAGGTCGTACAGCAAATAAATGAGTAAAAAGCTTGTAAAAACGGCAAAAAGAGCCCTTGGTCTCGTTTTTGCTTTTTTATTGAGTATAGAGAGTTTCGCGGCCATTGTTACCGATAATGATGGTTCTGCATTCGTTACAAAAGCGGAGTTTGAGGAATTAAAAGAAAATTTTGCCAATGAATTGGAAGGTTATAATCAAAGTATAGATAACAAACTAGATGGAGCAATTGCATCTTATATAGCAGGAATCAATGTTGCAAAAAGAGAAGGCAAGACAGTTGGGACGCCGGTAGCTGAGGTCTACTGTATGCCGAAAAAAGGTGATACAGAAACTAAGGACCTGCGTTATGTTTTTGCATGGCCTGTAGTTGAATTTAATGCTGTTTGCTGGTCGAGGTGGAATCCTTCAACTTACGGTTATAAATTTAATTGGACTAAAAAAACAAATGCAAAAACTGGCGAACGCAATTTAATTAGAAATACGATAGATAGAACTTCCACTTTTAATGGCTGTGCTGAATGGCTTGGTCACATTAATAATGTGTATGAAGAGCAATCTTGGTCAGCAACGGAAGTACAATATAATGCGACATATGGATGGCATTTTAATAGCGATACTTATAACATGACGGGAATATCAAATTCTGCTCCTATATACAATGTTAATGTAGGTGGAACAAATTGGTTAGATGGTGGCATTTGGTCTGAAATGGATAATGGGATGAGGGGAAATTCTGGTAATTACACGGACCCTCTGTCAGACATATATATAGATTCTATAGATTTGGTAAAGCAATCAAATTCGACACTTTCTAAAAATCATATGATAATTTGGAGTCCTGAAAAACAATATGCCTTTACAGAAGATGACAAAAATAGATTTTGGAAATTTGACGCCAATGATATAACTGGTTGGACTACATCAAAAACTTATGCTCCAAAGTTATATAAAGATGTAAATTATACAAACTACAATCAACAGTCAGGGGTTACACATCTAACAGATTTATTTACAGCTGTTACTGTAACTCGGTCTGCATGGCAAGAACAGGGTGGGGTGGGTGTTGTCGCTCAATCGACAAAAAACAGAACTATTTCTTCCTGCACGAATTGGACAAAAAGTGATTCATATGAAATAACTAACAAACGAAACCCTTATCCGTGCGAAGGTTTTCCTTGGAAGTCAATTGATAATTGGCAACAACTTTATATACTCGCCAATGACTGGAGTGTAAAAAATAATACCAATACATCTGATTCAATAATCAATACACCAGCAGGAGATAAACATTTATCTCTTAATGGTGGCTGGCCAATCATAGAGACAAAGGAAACTTATGAATATGAATACGAAATTAGCTTTAAAGAAAATAAAAACCATCTTGTGTTTGCAAAAATAGATCCATTTACCACAGATAATCCTCAAAATGAAGACACCATAGTATGGGATAAAACAGTACTTTTGGACACTAATTACAAAAATGCAGCATTGATACAGGGCACAAAGGTAGTTAAATTGAAATTTGAAGCACCTAAGACTGGAGTGCTCTTCTTAAAGTGGTGTGAACAACCTTCATCTACCAGTTCTGCACTTTCCGGTGGTGGCACATTGTTACCAAGCGCTACTATTGTTGAGATTACTAAATAATGAATATGGAGAAAAATATGAATAGAAATAATATAAATAGAATAATAAAAACAATAAAAGTTTGTATTTTGCTTCTTATTTTAATTACAAATAACATTTTTGCGGCAGTGGTCTCAGATAATGATGGTAGTGCATTTATTACAAAAGCGGAGTTTGATTCATTAAAAAATGATTTTCAGTTGCAAATTAATAATTATAATATATCAATTGATTCTAAAATAGACAATGCAATAACATCGTATCTTACTGGAATTACTGCTGCAAAAGAAAGTACGTACAATATTTTGAGCTACCAAGATGAAATATATTGTATGAAATATAAAAGCGATACAGAAACAAAAGATTTGAGATATGTACATGATTGGCCATATGTTACTGCTCGATTAGTTGGTTGGTGCTATTGGTCTAGTTATTCTGCTACATATGGGTGGGACTTTACATTGAAACCTATAAAGACTGAAAGTGCAAAAAATGGTGATGCCGTAGGAGAGAGGAATCTTATATCTAATACGGTTGATAAGACAAGCACCTTTGGCGGTTGTGCTGAATGGATAGGACATGTAAATAATGTGTATGAAAAGCAAAGTTGGTCAATGACTGATATTAATAAAGTAATTTATGGATTTCATTTTGCCAATACCTCGTATAGTGAATGTGGTTTGACATCATCTGATCCAATATATAATAAGGCAGTAGGTGGCACAAATTGGCCAAATGGTGGAATCTGGGTAGAACCTGACGATTCGTATAGAAACTATGGTGGGATGGCTAATTTATCAAATGCATATGTAACTAGTATAGAGTTAGTAAGAGGGAATACATCTAAATTAACTAATTCAAAAATGATAATTTTTAAACCCGAAACCTATTATGCTTTCACAGAAAATGATAGAGATAGGTTTTTCGAGTTTGATGCCAATAGTATTTCTGGCTTTGCTACATCAAAAACTTATGCCCCTGTTTTATACCTTGCAAATAGCAAGACTGGAACTTCATCAAACTACAAAAGAGTTTCAGGAATTACTTCTGCTCCAAGTATTTTTTCACAACTTAGCGGCAATCGTTCATATTATCAAAGTAACATAGGCTATGGATCTGGAAGTAGGACATTTACCTTTACGAGTTATACAAATTGGAATAGTGGTCAAACAGCATATGAAAAAACAAATAAGAGATATCTCTATCCAGTTAAAGGTTTCCCTTGGAAGTCAATAGATAATTGGAATAAGTTGTATCTTGCAGATAATGACTGGGCGGCCAAAACGATTGGAAGGGGAAATACATCAGTATTGTCACCAGATGATAATACATATCATTTGAGTTTAAATGGCGGTTGGCCTATATATTATGTAAAAAAAGATGCAGAGTATGAGTATAAAGTGTCATTTAAAGAAAATAGTAATCATTTGGTGTTTGGAAAATTAGAACCATTTAATACGGACAATGTGTTAAATGAAGACACGATTACTTGGGATACAAGTGTCTTGCTAAATGGAAGTTATAAAAATGCTGCAAAAGTAGAGGCCGGCAAAACGGTTACCTTAAAATTTAAGGCAAATAAAGATGGGATTCTATTTTTAAAATGGTGTGATGAACCGGCATCAACTACTACAGCATTAGATGGTGGTGGAACAATAAAGTTAGAAAAGACAATTTTTGAAAAAGCAGGATAAATGTGCTGAATTGTCGTTTTAAAAATAAAGCCTTTATCCTTTTTGTCGCCACTCTTAAGTTACAAAGCATATATGCACCATAACGGTGCATATTTTATTGTAAAATCCCACTTGCAAAATATTATAAATATGATAAAATATATAGGTGTCTATATGGCACTGACAATTGTCCGCCTGAGGCGAACATGCATTAACTAATTTTGGAGGAGTTTATATGAAGAAGATTTTAAGTTTAATTTTAGTTTCTATCATGGCAATCAATCTTATCGCTTGTGGAGGAGGAAGTAACTCTGCCGCTACTACCACTACATCAAGTGGAGAGAAGGTTATAAAGATTGGTGTATTTGAGCCACAGACAGGTGAGAATGGTGGTGGCGGTATCCAAGAAGTATATGGTATCCGTTATGCCAATTCTATCTACAACACTGTAAATATTGGTGGTGAAGATTATAAGATAGAACTTTTTGAAGTTGATAATAAGTCAGATAAGACTGAGGCAGTTAATGCAGCTCAGAAACTTATCGCAGAGAAAGTTGTTGCAGTACTTGGTTCTTATGGTTCTGGCGTATCAATTGCAGCAGGTGATTATTTTAAAGAGGCAAAGACTCCAGCTATAGGATGTTCTTGTACTAATCCACAAGTTACCAATGGTAATGAGTATTATTTCAGAACTTGTTTCTTAGATCCATTCCAAGGAACAGTTATGGCATCTTATGCTAAGAATCATGGATATAAGAAAGTTGCAGTTATCACTCAACTTGGTGATGATTATTCTGAAGGTCTTGGTAATTTCTTTGTAAGAGCTTGCGAACAAAATGGTATTGAAGTAGTAGCTCAAGAGAAATTCCAAACTAATGAGCAAGATTTTAAAGCAATCCTTACTAATATTAAGAATGCAGATCCAGAGTTTATATTTGCACCTTCTTCTATAGCAACTGCCCCACTTATCTTAAGTCAAGCAAGAGAACTTGGAATAGAGTGCCAGATTGGTGCAGGCGATACTTGGGAGAACGGTACTATCATAGAGAATGCTCACGGTGCAGCTGAAGGAATGGTTGTAACTACATTCTATGAAGCAAACCCAGCAACAGCAACAGGCGAAGAAGCAATCTTCTTAAATGGCAATGGTTCAGCTACAGGTTTTTCTAATTACCTTACATCTATAGGTCAACCAGCAGACATCCCAGCTGTATCAGCACTTGGATATGATGCATATCTTGCAGCATATAAAGCTATAGAGGCTGCTCAATCAATCGATGGTGCTGCAGTTCGTGATGCACTTGCAGGACTCTCTTATGTAGGCGTTACTGGTGATATAAGCTTCAATGAAGATGGTGATGCCAATAAGAATGCAGCTTACGTAAAAGAAGTTGAGAACGGTAAGTTTGTATTCAAAGAACTTGTCAAGATTGACTAATATATAAGAGTTTGCTTTTAAGAGAATAAGTATATTAATATCTTATTGGGCGAGCATAAAGTCTCGCCCATTTTTTTAGAGGACAATATGAATTTATTTTTACAACATGCACTTACAGGGATATCGGTAGGAGGGTGCTATGCACTTATCGCGATAGGATATACTTTGGTATATGGCATACTAAGGCTTATTAACTTTGCACATGGAGACATCTTCATGGTTGCAGGTTATTTTATGATATTTTCATTTGCCGTTATGCCATTTCCTATAGCAATAATCGTAACTCTAATTGCTACAACTGTGCTTGGCATTATGATAGAGAAATTTGCCTATGCACCACTTCGTCAGGCCCCTCGTATGTCAGTTATGATATCTGCTATCGGAGTATCATACCTTTTACAAAATCTTGCAACCTACCTTTTTACTGCACTTCCTAAGGCTTATCCTGCTATACCAGGACTAAAGAAGGTTATAGTTATAGGCAATATCTCTACTTCTCTTGTCACACTTCTTACGCCTATCGTAACTATAGTTTTGGTTGCCTTGCTTCTTTTTCTTGTCAACAAAACTAAGATAGGTCTTTCAATGAGGGCAGTATCAAGAGATTATGAGGCAGCAAGTCTTATGGGTATAAAATTAAATCAGACTATATCATTTACATTTGCGATAGGATCTCTTCTTGCTGCAGTTGGTTCTATACTTTATTTCACAGATCGTATGACTGTATTTCCATTTTCTGGATCATTGCCAGGACTTAAATGTTTCGTTGCAGCGGTCTTTGGTGGGATAGGGTCTATACCTGGTGCACTTGTAGGTGGTTTCTTTATAGGAATATGTGAGACCATCATAAAGGCTATAGGGCTTTCTACTTTTTCTGATGCATTTACATTTATCGTTCTTATAATTATGCTTCTCATAAGACCAACGGGTCTTTTTGGTGAGAAGAATATAGATAAGGTGTAGGAGGTGAATATGAATAAACTTAATTTTAAAGAAAAAACTAATATTAACCTTCTTATGTATCTTGCCATTATAGTAGTAAGTGTAACTATACTTATCTTCCTTGATATGAATAAGTTTCAATATAACTATGTTATATCAATTATAGAGAAATCACTTGTGTATGCAGTCGTAGCCTTATCTATGAATATAGTGACAGGATTTACTGGACTTTTCTCACTTGGTCAAGCTGGCTTTATGGCACTTGGTGCCTACACTACAGCCATCCTTACTATACCTATAGCAAGTCGACCAAATGTATATTATATGAATGGTATCCTTCCTGCTCTTGAGAATGCTATCGTCCCTATACCAGTTGCACTTATATTAGGTGGTGTGGTTGCAGGAGTTTTTGCAGCACTCATTGGCATACCAATACTTAGACTTAAAAGTGATTACCTTGCTATAGCGACTCTTGGTTTCTCGGAAATTATAAGAGCGGTCATAGCTTCGCCTATGATGGATAAGATAACCAATGGTTCTTATGGACTTAAATCTATACCAGGGTTCAAAAGCTCTCTTGAGTGTTTTGCTTATTCGCTTATATGTATAGTGATCATGATTCTGATAATCAACTCATCTACGGGTAGAGATTTTAAAGCAGTCCGTGAGGATGAGATAGCAGCTCGTGCTGTAGGTATCAATCTCTTTAAGACGAAAGAATTATCATTTGTTGTGTCATCATTCTTCACAGGGATAGGTGGTGGACTTCTTGCGATGTTCATGAGGTCAATAGATAGTAAGACTTTCCAGATAACTTTAACTTATGACATACTTCTTATAGTGGTACTTGGCGGTATAGGTTCTATCACAGGTTCTATAGTTGGAGCATTTTTCGTTACAGCAGGCAAAGAACTTCTTAGATTCTTCGATGAGCCACTTATTATAGGAGGTGTTCAGATACCACTCTTTAAGCCAGGATTTAGAATGGTTATATTCTCTATACTTCTTATGATTGTAGTGCTTTTCTTTAGAAAGGGACTACTTGGTGGTAAAGAGTTATCATTTAACAAACTTATGAAAGTCCGAAGAAAGAAAAATCTTGATGAGCCAGGAGGTAATGCATAATGGAAAATGTATTAAGACTTACTGACATGTCTATTGCCTTTGGCGGACTCATGGCTCTTGATGGATTAAACCTTGAAGTTAATAAAGGCGAGATAGTTGCAATCATAGGCCCTAATGGTGCAGGAAAGACAACTGCTTTTAACTGTATCACAGGTATATATACACCTACTAGCGGTAACATAGAATATCTTGGCGAATCAATCATCAATAAAGAGCCATCAGATATTACAAAAAAAGGTATAGCAAGGACTTTTCAAAATATAAGACTCTTTAAAGAGTTATCTGTCTTTGAAAATGTTTTGATTGCTATGCACCTTCGTTACAATGATAATATATTTACAAGTACTTTTAGATTAAATAAAAAGATGGAAGATGAGATGAGAGAAGAGACCAAGAAGCTTCTTGATTCGCAGGACCTATACAAATATAGAAATGATGTAGCAGGGAGTCTTCCTTATGGTATACAAAGAAGACTTGAGATAGCAAGAGCACTCGCAACTAGTCCGACATTACTTTTGCTTGATGAACCTGCAGCAGGTATGAATCCTCAAGAGACTATGGAACTCACATCATATATAAAAAAGATAAGAGATGAGTTTGGTCTCACAGTGCTTCTCATAGAGCACCACATGGATCTAGTTATGGATATCTCGGAAAGGATATATGTCATAGACTTTGGAAAATTAATTGCTAAAGGCACAGCAGAAGAAGTGCAAAATAACCCTAAGGTTATAGAAGCTTATCTGGGGGTACAAGACGATGCTTAAAGTAGAAAATCTAAAAGTTAATTTTGGTGGTATAGAGGCAGTCAAAGGTATAAGTTTTGATGTAAATGAAGGTGAGATAGTTACACTTATAGGAAGTAATGGCGCGGGTAAGACTACCACTCTTAGAACCATAGCAGGAGTTGTGAAACCAACTTTTGGAAAGATTACTTTTGATGGAAAAGACATCACAGGAGCAGAGCCATCAAGTATAGTTAAGATGGGAGTTACCTTATGCCCAGAGGGTAGAAGGATCTTCCCTGATATGACAGTCCTTGAAAATATAAAGATAGGCGCTTACCTTAGAGATGATAATCTTGCAGATGATATAGCAAAATGTCATAGGCTTTTCCCGATATTAAAAGAGAGAAGCAACCAGATAGCAGGAACTTTATCAGGTGGCGAGCAGCAGATGCTTGCTGTTGCAAGGTCTCTCATGAGCAAGCCTAAGATCATGATGCTTGATGAGCCATCGCTTGGTCTTGCACCACTTGTAGTTAAAAATATATTTGAGATAATAAAGACGATTAATGATGAAGGGACGACTATCTTACTTATAGAGCAAAATGCTAATATGGCTCTTCGTATAGCGGATAAAGCATATGTGCTTGAGACTGGCAATATAAGTATGGAAGGCTCGGGTAAGGAACTACTTGCTAATCCAAAAATTAAAGAAGCTTATCTTGGAAAGAAGAGTTAATTGCCATTGTTGTTCTAGGCTATTATATATGCTACAATAATTAAATATAGTTTTGGGTAGAAAGTATTGGAGGTAATATATGCAGATTAATAAAAAAGAAGAAAATGACAAGATCGTCATAAGCCTTGACGGTAGACTTGATAAGTTAAGTTCACCAGAGTTGGAGAAGGAGATTGCGCCAGAAGTTGCAAAGAACAAAGATATAGTATTTGATTTCACGAACTTACAGTATATATCTTCAGCTGGGCTTAGAATCTTACTTGCGACTGAAAAAAAGCTCAAAGAAAATGGCAAGGTAATGACTATTACCAATGTTAATGCTGATGTTCACGATATTTTAGTAGTTACAGGGTTTATCTATATACTCAATGTTGTAATCTAATTATCGGATGTTCAAGACATTTAATAAATTTAGCACAAAACTCTTCTTAGGCATTAGTATATTTCTGATTACTATTGTTGTGGTAATATTTGTTATTTTAATGTTTAGCAATATCACCTTGAAGATCAATATAGAAAAGTCATCAGAAAAGGTCGAGAGTGATATCTACGACTTGGCGAACAAGACTTGGTATGACAATTATATGGTAACGATGGAAACTATAGCTGATGAATCGGTTAACACGTTTAAATATGTTTTCGATTCAATTAAATTAGATATAGAATATCTAGCACAAGTTGCGACTAGTAGTTATCGCCAGAAAAATGATATCGATTTTGTCTTACAACCACCCGATAAGACTAAAGATGGTGAGTTGACAGCTCAGCTTACCTTTGAACCAGATGTAGATGTAGAAAGTAAAGAGATACAAGAAGAATTAAAAATACTAGCCGACGTGGCCAATGAAATGATCCTTGACTTAGAATATTCAGTTCAGGTGACAAGAAGTTATATTGTTACCGAGAGCGGAATTATGGTGATGGTTGATAGGACACCAAGTGATAGATATGATGAAGAAGGCAATCTCATTACTGTTACACATAGGAATAAGAGTTGGTATAAGAAAGCAATAGAAGCCAATGGCGTTATAATTAATGATGTTGTTAGGGATATACTTACTGGTGATAATGCTTTGACGTTTTTGAAAGCATATGAAGTAGACGGTATTAAAAAAGGTGTGATTGCATTTGATGTTTATACAAATCTTCTTTCAGAAATTGATATTGGATTAAGTACTCAAGATAAGTTTGATGTAATTATATTTGACCAAAATGCTTCAGTTGTATTTACGTCTGACTCTGAGAATGGCAATGCTATAGAAGAAGGAGACAACATAGAAGATTTTGTGAGACGGAATATCAATATGATTGAAGGTTTTGGACATGTCACATATAAAGGAAAAGAAAATCTAGTTCGTTTTAAAAAGGTCGAAGAAAGTAATCTATTATTGCTTGTTCTAATAGAAGAAGCAAAAGTCAACGAAGACGTCGTAAACTTATCTCAGATGGTTGCTAAAAAGAATAGTGAATTGATAGATGTTGTTGATGCTCTGGTGAAAAATCTGACAGCAACAGTATTTCTTGTGGTGATTATTACACTTTTTGTGTCATTTACATTTGCCAAGATAGTGTCTAATTTATTTTCAAAACCATTAGATAATCTCACTAAAGAAATTAATGAGATGTCCGCCGACAACATTAAAAAAGTCAAGACGGACTATCGTAGTATAGAATTTGTTGAGCTTGCCAATATCTTTAACGGCATGATGGAAAAGATAAGAAAATATGTAAACAATATCGAGAAGATATCGGAAGAAAAAGAAAAAATCAAAGCTGAACTGAATGTAGCAAAGAAGATTCAGCAAAATATGCTACCAAAGACATTTGATTCAGTTAGCCAGAGAAAAGACATCGATATATCTGCTATTAATCTGCCAGAGACTGAAGTTGGCGGAGATTTCTATAATTATATACTTCTCAACAATAAATTGCTCTTAATCATAGCTGACGTATCCGGTTCAGGCATTCCTGCGGCACTTTTTATGGCAAAGACAAATTCGCTCATCAACAGTGCTATCAAGTTATCAGATAGCCCAAGAGTTATATTATCTTATGTAAATTCAGAGTTATACAAAAGCAATGATGAAAATTATTTTGTTACTATAGGCATCTATTGTATAGATTTGAATACTAAAAAAATATTCTCTGCAAATGCAGGCCATGTGAATCCAATTTTCATAAAGAGTGACACTGAAGTAGACATGATAATTGAGAAAAAGACAGTGCCTATCGGAATTACTCCTAATCTAATCATTGAAGAAAATGAATATGAGCTGCAAGAAGGAGATATGCTTTTCTTATATACTGATGGTGTTGTAGAAGCTATAAATGATAAAGATGAATTATATGGCAATAAAAGATTAATTGATGAATTAAAAAATGTTCATGACTTGAGTTCAAGTCAGATAATTGATAAAGTGGTAAGTAGTGTTCAGAGCTTTTCCAATATTCCTGAGCAATATGATGACATCACGATGCTTTGCTTTAAGTTTGTAGATAATAAACACACGCATGATGAGACAAAAGTATATAGATATAATAGAGAGTATGAGGCAAACTATGAAGCAGTAGATAGAATTAATGAGTTTGTGAGAGAGGCACTTAAGGAAGCCTATGGTGATGACGACAGTAGATATAAGGGTATACTATCAAGATTTGATGTATGTACAGAAGAGCTAGTTGTCAATATAGTTGACTATGCTTATAAGGATATACATGTAATTGATCTTAAAAAGGTATATGTTGATATTAATATCGACAAGAATAATGATAAAGTGTCTATCACTTACATTGATAATGGCCCTGAGTTTAATCCACTAATGAGAGATGATCCTAACATTTTACGTTCTGCGGAAGAAAGAAAGATAGGTGGTCTTGGAATATATATAACTAAGCAATACGTAGATAATATAGAATATGAATACATTAATAATCAAAATAGATTAACTATAGTGAAATATTTATAATATGGACTGTATTGATATAAAATATTTTAATGTTAATGAAATAGATGATAAGAGTTTAGATAGCTATGTGGAAGATTTGAAGCTTAAAGGATATATAGATAGGGAAAGACTTGATAAAATATCAGATTATAAAGACATATTATCGAAAAAACAAAGAGTGCTATCCAATGTCCTTCTGCAGAAAGAACTAAAAGAAAAGTGCAAAGACATATATTTTAATAAGACGGGGAAGCCACTTTTAAACGATGTATATTTTAGCATAAGCCATAGTAAAGACTTAGTGGTATATGTGGAAGATGATAAAGAGATAGGCATAGATGTTGAGCATATAGATAGGAATAATGAGACGATACTTGATTATGCCTTTAGTGACTGCGAGCTTAGATATATAAAGGATAGTTTTAAGAATGATATCATTTATGGTATTACAAAATTATGGACTATAAAAGAAAGCGTCTATAAGGCGAGTGGAGTTGAAGAGAAGATAGAGCCTAAGGACATAAAGGTTGATGTAGATAACTTAAGTGAGATATTATTTTTTGGCAAAACATATAATGTATTAACCGAGAAGATAGATGATTATTATCTGACTTTAGCAAGCGTCAATAACTATAATGATATAAAGCTTATAAATGAAAGAGAGGACAAAGTATGAGCGAGAGATTAAAACTTAGCAAAATTCAATATGGTATCTATGTGGAAAGTATTGCGGATGAAAAGGCAACTCTTTATAACTTGCCACTTCTTACTGATATAACAGGTCTGAACCTGGAGAAATTTAAGAGTGCAGTCAAGAAGGTCATTGATAATCATAAGATATTAAGCGCTAGGATTACTGCCGATGAAAAAGATGGCAATATATATATTGAAGAGCATGAAGAAAAGGTTTCTTTAAAGGAAATCAAAACGACCAATGAAAGATTTGAAAAATTAAATCTTGTTAGAAGTTTTAATCTTCGTGGTGGACACTTGGCACGTTTTGAAATATATAAGACTGAAGACAAAGTGTTTTACTTCCAAGACATACATCATATAATTTGTGATGGCATAACGCTTAATCTTATATCAAAAGATATAGAAGATGAATATAGTAATGGCAAAGAAAACAATGAAAAGATTGATTTCTATGAGTGTTTGCGAAAGTTAAATGCAGATAGTGATCAAAAAAAGATAGAAGAAGAATTAAAATTCTATGATGAGTACCTTTCTGATGTAGATCCAGATAACTTGCCACTTCGAAATGTATATTCAGAAAAACCAAAAGAAGTGTGGATAAACAGAGATTTTGATCTTGACGAAAGTAAAATAAGTAGGGATTATTCTATAACTTCATTTTTTGCGACAGCATATGGTTTGTTATTTTGCAAATACAACGCAGTAAAAACTATAGTTGTCAATAACATCTATAGTGGAAGAGGTGAAGATACAGAAGATACCTATGGAATGTTCATAAGGACTCTCCCTATAGTATTTAGATATGAAGGCGACAAAAACATCAAGGATGCACTTATTGAAAACACAAAAACGATAAAGACATTGAGAGAGAAGGATAAGGTGTCATTCTTAGATTTGTCTGATAAATACGGCATAAACAATGAAATTAATTTTGCTTATCAAGGTGACATAACACAGTTTTCACTATTTAAAGATAAAGGTTTAAAGACTACTAGAATATATGATGAAGGTCATATAGAATCAACAAAGCTTCTTTGGGAAGTACTAAAGACTGGTAAGAATAAATTTACACTACATTTTGGATATAGAGCTGACTATTTTGATGAACATTTTGCAGAAAGTTTAATTGATGCATACATAAAGATAGTCAATGATTTCACTTGTAAAAGCAAGTTCTCAGAGATAGAGATCTCTAATGAAAGTGAACTTAAAAAACTTGATAGTTTCTTTGGCGAGAAATTGAATTATGATGAGAATGATACAATAGTAAGCTTATTTAAAAAGCAAGTCCTAAAGAATCCTAATAATGATTGTATAGTGAATAATAATAACGTCCACTATACATATAAAGATGTAGATGAGATTTCCAATAGATACGCTCATTATCTTATGGATAATAGCATAGGAAGCGAAGATGTAGTTGGTATCATGCTTGGTAGAGATGAGTTTATGCCAATGATGGCTCTTGCAGTTTCAAAGACAAGAGCGACTTATCTGCCTATGGATCCAAGTTATCCAGATGAGAGATTGCAATTCATGTTAAAAGACTCTAGTGCGAAGATACTTATCACTACAAAAGAATTTGTTGATAAAGTTAAAAGTGATTTTAGTGGAAAGGTATTATTGCTTGATGAGAAGAATGATAGTATCAACAATACTACGGATGTCAATGTCAAAGTTTTACCAAGTGATCGCTTTATAATGCTTTATACAAGTGGTACAACTGGTACTCCAAAGGGAGTTGAGTTACTCAATGAAAATATAGTTGCCACTACACATTTTACTAACTATCTTAGAAGAAATGATGGAGTGCAAAGAGTAGCAGCATATGCAAGCTTTGGTTTTGATGCAAATATGCATGAGATATATCCGCCATTAACTAGTGGAGGAGTGCTTTACATAATTCCAGAAGAGATAAGATTAGACTTATATGCCATAAGAGATTTTTATAATAAAAATAATATAACACATGGCTTTATGACAACTCAAGTTGCAAGACAGTTTGTAGAGATAGAGGGAATCAATGCTTTGAAGGAGTTTTCTACAGGCGGAGAGAAACTTGCAAGTGTAAAACCACCAAAATTCAAATTTTATAATCTATATGGACCAACAGAGTGTTCAATCTACGCAACGAATTTTCTAGTGGATAAAGAATACAAAGACATCCCTATAGGAAAGGTAAACGCAAACTTAAGAGCTTATATAATTGATGAAGATAATCATAGAGTCCCAGAAGGAGCTTGTGGTGAACTTATATTTGCAGGACCTCAAGTTGCGAAAGGCTATCTCAATCGACCTGATAAAAACGCAGCTGCGTTTAAGAAAAATCCATTCTCAGATGACCCGAAGTATGATAAAGCCTATTATACAGGTGATATAGTAAGATTTTTGCATGATGGAAATATCCAGTATGTAGGTAGAAGAGACATGCAAGTTAAAGTCAGAGGATTCCGTATAGAATTATCTGAGGTTGAAGAAGTTATAAGAAGATATGAAGGTATCAAAGATGTGACAGTTGCAGCGTATGATGATGTGAATGGAGTTAAGTACTTGGTGGCATATGTTGTATCTGACTCAAAAGTAAATGTAAAGAAATTAAATGATTTTATAATGACAGAGAAGCCAGCTTATATGGTTCCCGCTGTCACTATGCAGATAGACGCTATACCACTTACCCAAAACTCAAAGGTCAATAAGCGAGCTCTACCTATGCCAGAAGCACCAAGCGATGCAGTTATTAAAAAGCCTGAGAATAAAAAACAAGAAAAGATATATGACATCATATCTGCAGTTATAGGACACAAAAACTTTGGTATAGACACAGATATATTTTCTGCAGGGCTTAATTCTATATCAGTGGTTAGACTAAATGTCCTTTTGTCAAAAGAGTTTAATGTGCCAGTTCGTATGAATGACATTAAAGAAAACGATACTGTGGAGAAGATAGAGAAGTTCTTAACGAGTGGCAATGAATTAAATATCAATAAAGAAGAAGAAAAACTTGATAAGTATCCTATATCAAAAACCCAAGAAGGAATATTTGTTGAGTGCGTAGCTAATCCTGGAACTACTATATATAATATCCCAATTCTTCTAAAGATTAGTGAAGATATCAATGTTGAAAAATTAAAGAAGGCCATAACGGAGGCGATAGACGCTCATCCTTATGTTAAAGCTATTATAAGTGTCGATGGTAGTACTGGTGATATATATGCAAGAAGAGGCAGAGACAATGAATACAATGTAGAAGTCATAAGAACTGACAGTATAGGCAATCTCACAAGCCTTGTAAAACCTTTCGCGCTTACAGAAAAGAGCCTTTATAGGATAGCAATTTATGATACCAAAGAAAACGGTAAGTATATCTTTATAGATATGCACCACATCATTTCTGATGGAACTTCACTCAATATATTCCTTAAAGATATTGAGAATGCTTATGTTGGTAAGAAAGTAGAGAAGGAACAATTTACTGGCTTCTCTTATGCACTTGAAGAAAAGAAATTAATTGATTCGCCTGTATATGAAAAAGCAAAAGAGTATTATGACGGTCTTCTAAAGGGAGCTGACAAAGAATGTCTCTTGCCAAAGGATGATACTGATGGTGTAGTAAAGGCAAGTCATGCAAGTAGAAAGTTAAGCATAAGCAAGTCAGAAGTAGAAGACTTCTGTAAGAATCATGGAGTTTCATTGAATGCATTTTTCAATGCAGTTTTTGGTTTTGTGTTATCAAAGTATGATTATAAAGAAGAACTTTGTTATACGACAGTCTATAATGGTCGCAATGATTCAAGAGTCGACAATGCTGTCTGTATGCTTGTAAAGACTCTTCCTGTGCTATGTAAATATGATAAAGATACAAGAATTCTTGATTTTATAAAGGGATTATCAAAGCAGATATTTGATAGCATGACCAATGACATATATTCTTTCGCTGATATAAGCAGAAATTATCAGGTGAAAGCAGATGTGATGTTTATCTATCAGGGTGATAATTTTGAGTTCAATAATTTCTGTGGTAAAAAATCTACTCAAGTAGATATACCTTCTACAACTGTCAAAGAGCCATTATCTATATATATGAGCGTCGTTAATAATGAATATGTTTTGAATGCTGAGTTTAGACATGATTATTATTATGATGAGACTATAGAGGGCTTCTTAGAGTGCATGGAGCAGGTTGCAAAAGAATTCTTGGCAAAGCAAGAATTAAGTAAAGTAAGTCTACTTACAGCAAGGACAAAAGAACTACTCGCAAAATATAATAGCACAGAGCAAGATTTCGACCATACCAATGCTGCAAAGAAATTTGAAGAGGCTGTTACAAAATATAAAGATAGAGTGGCAGTTATAGCAAAGGATGAGCAGCTCACTTACGATGAGTTAAATAAGAGAGCCAATAAAGTGGCACACTCTCTTATTGATTTAGGTGTGAAAGTTGATAATTTTGTTGGGCTCATGATTGATAGGTGTGCCAATGCTTATGTTGGAAGAGAAGGTATACTTAAATCTGGTGGCGCATTCTTATCACTTGATCCAAAGTATCCTGACGATAGAATCAAATATATCATAAGTGATTCAAAAGCAAAACTAGTTGTTACTAAGAAAGATATATTGGAAAAGAGAAAAGAACTTTTTGATAGTCTTGGATTAAAGGCCTTGCTCATAGAAGATTTGCTTAAGAATGATAAAGATACCAATCCAGATGTTGATATAAAGCCTAATAATCTTGCTTATTGTCTATATACTTCTGGCTCTACAGGCAATCCTAAAGGTGTCATGGTAGAGCATCTTGGACTTGTAAATCTTGCAACAGATGGTGATAAGAGTGTACAGGTAAGAGTATTTACTACAGATTGTAAGGTTATAATAGCATTAGCAGCACTTACATTTGATGTGTCAGTTGGCGAATGTGTTATAGGATTACATAACGGCTTAACTGTTGCTATAGCAAGTGAAGATGAGATAACGAACCCACTTCTTCTTTGTGAGATGATAAAGAAGAATAAGGTTGATGGCTTTACTTGTACACCTTCATACATCAATAATATGCTTGATATTGAAGAGACACACGAGGCGCTTAGACAGATTAGAGGCTTCCAGATAGGTGCGGAAACTTTCCCAAAACAATTATATCGCAAGATGAGAGCCTGCGGCATCAATGCTCGTATAACCAATAGTTATGGGCCTACAGAGGCGACTGATTATACTACTACTAATTTTGTAGAAAGCGATGAACACATAACGATTGGAAGACCACTTCCAAATTATATCGTCAATATATTTGATAAATTTGGCAATGAGCTTCCACCAAAGGTCACTGGAGAATTAGTCATCGGAGGTGTAGGTGTAGCAAGGGGATATGTAGGAAGAGATGATCTCAATAAAGAGAAATTCTTTGATTATAATGACGTAAGAACATATAAATCAGGAGATCTAGCTAAGTGGAATTATCAAGGCACTATAGATTTCCTTGGCAGGATGGATAACCAAGTAAAACTTCATGGCCTAAGAATTGAGCTTGATGAGATTTCCAATGTAATCAATACTTATGACAGTGTAAAACAAAGTATAGCACTTGTTAAAACTAATTCTGAGGGAGAAGAATATCTTGCTGCATATTTCATGGCATCAACTAAAGTTGACATAGATAAGCTTTATGATCACATGAAGAAGAAACTTACAGAATATATGATACCTGCAACACTCATGCAACTTGATGCTTTCCCTATGAATGCCAATGGTAAAGTTGATAAGAAAGCTTTACCAGAACCAGGTGTAAAACAAGAGAAGAGAGAGATAAAGAAATCACAAAACGAATTAGAAGAAACTATTCTCAACATGTTTAAATCTGCACTTAACAAGGAAGAAGTGGGAATAGATGATGATTTCTTTAAGATGGGTGGTACATCACTCTCTGCTTCAAAGATAGCTATGAAGGCTATGACATTAAAATTGCCAATTACTTATGGAGATGTATTTGATTATCCGACAGTTTTGGGACTTGAAGAGCTTGTATTAAGTAAGAACTCAGAGAGTCAAGGTAAAGGTGCAGAACCAGAAGAAACAAAAAATGAAAAGAAAGAAAATCTCATCGCAGATCTTCTTGATAAGCCTGAAGTCCACGAAGCTCTTAAGAATAATATATGCGACAATGTGGATGAGATAAAGACCGTAGAATCTGGAGATATCTTACTCACTGGATGCACAGGATTCCTTGGAATACATGTACTCAAATATCTACTTGATAACACAGATAAGAAAATATATTGCTTCATAAGAAAGGGCAGGATGAGTTCACTTATTGCTAAGATGAAGAATTACCTTGTGTATTATTTTGATGATCCGATGGAAAGTATGTTTGGAACTAGGATATTCCTTGTTGCTGGTGATATAACAGAAAAGGAAAAAGTGGATTTCTTAGTTAATTATGAATTTGATACTATCATCAATTGTGCTGCAATAGTAAAACATTTTGGAAATGACAATTCACTTAATCTTGTCAATGTTGAAGGAGTTAAGAACCTTGTTGATTTCTGCGTAAAGAATAATAAAAAACTTATACATATCTCAACAGCTAGCGTAGCTGGAACTACGGTAGAAGGAAGTGATATAGAAAACGTTGTAATAGATGAAAGTAAACTTAATCTTGGACAAGACTTAACCAATAAATATGCTCATACAAAGTATCTTGCAGAAGAAGCTATACTTACAGCAATAACTAAAGATAACTTAAGAGCAAAGATAATTAGAGTTGGTAATCTAATGAGTAGATACAGCGATGGTGAATTCCAGATAAATAGTGTTGAAAATGCCTTTATGAAAAAATTAAAAGCATATGTAGCTATGAGTGCTTTCCCAATGTCTCTCATGGATGAGCCAGTAGAGTTCTCGCCTATAGACTGTGTTGCTGAGACTATAGTAAGGCTTGCTAATACTGATGATAAATTTACAGTATTTTTATCTTGCAATAACCATTATGTTCAGATGGGTGATGTAATATATGTTATGAATAGATTGGGCTTCAATATCAATATAGTTTCGGATGAGGAATTCAACAAAACTTTATTTGAATATATGGAAGATGAGAAGAAAAATGATGCAGTGTCAGTATTAATCTCATACAATCAAGATGTGAAGAAGAAGACCATATTTATCGGTTATAATGGCAAGTTCACAACTAAGGCTCTATATCGCATAAATTACAAGTGGCCTATAATCACAGAGGAATATATAGAAAAATCACTTTCGGCGCTTAAGACACTCGGGTATTTTGATATAAAGTAGGGGTAAAGAATTATTCTTGACATCAAATGATTATATGATATAATATAGGGAATCTATATGAGTTAAAATCACGAGCGATAGTGATTTTGCGCCCTTAGCTCAGTTGGTAGAGCAGTAGACTCTTAATCTATTTGTCCGGGGTTCGAGTCCCCGAGGGCGCACAAAAAAATAAGAGAGCGTTGCTCTCTTATTTTTTTGGCCCCTCAGGGACTCGAACCAGCTCACACCGAACGAAGTGAGGTGGGAGCGGGTTCGAGTCCCCATCTTAAAAGCGGGTTTGAGTCCCCCTGAGATTCGAGTCCTTTAAAGCCTCTTCCATTTTTCATATCATTAATGTATAATTATAAAGGAATATAATGTCTGGTAGCGCCAGACAGAGTTTTAATTGCATAAAAGGAGAAGGTATATGCAAAGTTCTTTTAAGAGGCATTTAGCAATTTTGCTAATTATTGCCATGATTTTTACAACTCAAGGGGTGTCAGTCTTCGCTACGGGAATTTCTGATGCGAATGAGAATCAAGTTACCGAAGGTAGCTTAAGTTTCGATGAAAAAAAGGCTACTCATTCTGAGTTAGTTGGAGAAGAGGAAGATAGTGATGATGAAAACTCTACGGATGTAGAAGAACCTGAAGAAGAGCAAGAAGAAAAGGAAGAAAGCGAGCAGGAAAAAGTCGTTGCAACTCCAAATGATGCAGAAGAAGGAGAGGAAGATTACGAACAACAGGAAGAGGCAAAAGAAGAAGTTGCAGTTGCCACTCCAAATGATACCGAAGAAAAAAATGAAGAAGATAAGATTATAGATGAAGAAACGCATTATACAGGATATATAGAAGAAGATTTTACGGCGCTTATACCTTCAAAGAAAAATAAGAACAAGCTTTTTAAATCATCATTAGAAAATTATTATGATTCAAGAACTGTGATGAATCCTAATAATAACTCTATGTCAATCATACCAGGAATTAAGGATCAGGGAAACCATGGTGTGTGTTGGGCATTTGCAACTCTTGGACTTGCAGAGACATCTCTTAGAAAGAAAGGTCTGGTTACAACTGAAGAAGAGTCTGATTTATCAGAACTTGCCCTTTCTTATTTTACTTACAACTTAAAGGATGTAACAACTTCTTCTAATATAGATGTACCAGGCGTTGAAGGAAATGATTATACAGAGATAGTAAAAGCAGGTAAAAATTATGATAATTATGGCGGCAATGTTGCTGGAGCTACACTTACCATGTCAACTTATGCTGGCGCAGTTAGAGAAGATAAAGATCCAATTTTAGAATATAAAACTGCAGCTGGAGCTTTCCCAAGTAGTATAGATGGAAAGTATGCATTTAATAATAATGATTATGAGATACAAAATGTATTATATTTAAATAAAAATGATCGTGATTCAGTAAAGCAAGCGATAAAAGATTATGGTGCTGTATCTATAAGCTTCTTTGGAGATGGAGCAGGAAAGGATGCTGGTGGATATGACCATGTATATAACGGAGAACATTATTACTATCCTTCAGGAAGTGCAGCATCTGGTAATGAAAGAAGCGCTAACCACGCTATCATAGTAGTTGGTTGGGATGATAATATACCAGCAGCTTCATTTTCTAATTCAACACAAGGTACTTCTGCATCTCACGACGGTGGGTGGTTATGCAAAAATAGCTGGGGAGATTATGCCCATGCCAATGATGGATTTTTCTGGATGTCATACGATGAGCCAAGTATAAGAGACAATATGTATGCCTTAGAAATGATGGATGCAGACACTTATGAGTATAATTATCACTATGATACTACTACTTATACTGGGACTAACGCTCGGTATGGAATTGGCACACAGGGCGGAATAGATTATTCTAGCGTATTTTCAAATATATATAAGGCAAAAAGAAATGAAACTCTTGATGCAGTAAGCTTAGTCCTTGGGTCAACAGACAATGTCTTTGATATAAAAATATATACAAAAGATAGTGCTATGAATAATCCTACAGATGGCACACTTAGGTACACTCAATCTAATGTTAGCAGAACCTATCCAGGAATGTATACTATAAAACTTGATGATAAGATAACTCTTGGCAAAGATACATATTATTCTATAGTTATAATGGGAAAATCAGGACGAGATGAAGATGGCAATAATACACTCTTGGTAGGATACGATTTTACTTATAATGATGGTAGTATACACTTTGTCAATGAATCAGAAACTTGGCAAAGCTATGATGGATATTACGCAGAGGCTTACAATTATTATAATTGGGAACATGTGCCATTCCAAATATGGTTTTCTGACACTGTGTATCAATATTTCGAATACAACTGGAGAATTAGAGGACTTACAAATCCAGTAGCTGCTCCTGACGCATATATATTTGGAAACAACTGGTTTGATAGCGCTGTGGCTGGATTTTCATCACAAGACATAAGCACTATAACATTCTTAAAGTATAATGAAAATGAGCCAACAGGCAGTTCTGTAATTACTTGGGACTTGCCAGCATCAACAAATGGTTTAGTTGGATATAAGGATGGGACAGCTGTATATATAAAAGCACCTGCCGATGCTCCAATTAAAGTAGCCGAAGATGCATCAAATCTTTTTGGGTTAGATAAAAATGACATTAGAAATGTTACAAAAATTAATAATTTAAATTATCTAGATACATCCGAAGTTAAAAACATGAGTAACATGTTTTATTTCTGTAAGTATCTTCAAATAGCAGATTTTTCCAATTTCGACACATCAAATGTAACCAATATGGAAAGAATGTTCTTCAATTGCTCGAGCATACAATCTCTTGATTTGTCGTCATTTGATACATCACATGTGACCAGCATGTCGAATATGTTTAACAATTGCAATAATTTAATTTCTCTTAATATTGCTTCTTTTGACACATCAAATGTAACTAATATGAGCGGAATGTTTTCAAGCTGTAATGGTCTTACAACACTTAACTTGAATCATTTTAATACAAGTAAGGTTACTGATATGACGATGATGTTTTATTCCCTTCAAAATCTTAAGGCGTTATATGTCAAAAATTTTGATACTTCGAATGTTCTGAATATGAATCAAATGTTTTATGATTTAAGAAATATCAGAACTTTGGATTTGAGATCTTTTGACACAAGTAAAGTTGAATGCATGACTGGTTTGTTTAATCATTGCCTCTTGCTTGAGAGAATTTTGGCTTCAGATACATTCGTTACAACTGGCATAGATACAACTTATCCTATATATTATTCTTTGTTGTTTTCTGGCTGTACGAACTTAAAAGGTGAAAATGGTACAATATATAATAGTTCCTATGATTCAGATAGTAGATCGTTTGTTCGTATAGATAAAAGTGGTGCTCCTGGGTATTTCTCATCAAAATATGACTTTGATTATGTGCTAAGCCCTGGCTGGTATAGCAACAGGTCATCTGTGCCAAGTGATTTTACTTTGACGGCAGACAAAATCGAGACAATAGAAATAAGAACTTATGGTATTGATAACGCCCCAAGTTCCTCATGGGATAAAGTGGGAGAGATTGATGGCAGTTCGTTAAATACAACTTATGGAAAGAAATTGGAAGTTTATTATTATCAGGGTTATGATTTGGAAAAAGGTCTTATAGATAAGATAATAATCTACGCCCCTAAGGTTGATGATAGTGAGGACAGAGAAGTATTTATCAAAATGGCAGAAGATAGTACAAGTTTATTCGCCGGGTTTGTGGCGCTAGAGTCTATCACTGGGCTTGCAAAAATAAGTACAGAAGATGTAACTAGCATGTCAAAGATGTTCCGAGGGTCTTTCAGCGGAATTGATAATCTAGATCTATCGTCATTTGATACTAGGAAGGTTACAGATTTCTCTTATATGTTTGAAACTGCTGGTATAAAAACTGTCAATGTATCATCCTTTGACACATCAGCAGCAACAAACATGGAATGTATGTTCTGTGACTTTTCAGGAAATGGATTGACAGAACTAGATCTTTCAAATTTTGATACATCTAATGTCATCAACATGATGCATATGATTTCAGCCCCTAATATAGCGACTATATCTGTGTCTAATTTTAATACTTCTAAGGTTGAAAACTTTGAGGGACTCTTCTATAGCATGCGACAACTGACATATCTTGATGTATCAAGTTTTGATACAAGCAGCGCAACTAATATGCGATGGATGTTCAATGATTGTCCTAATCTTGTAACAATAGTAGCAAGCAGTAGCTTCGTAGCTAAAGGTGATACCACAAATATGTTTGATCTTGATGTTTCACTTATAGGTGGAAGAGGCACTACATATGAAGATTCTAATCCAAAAGATGGAACTTATGCACACATAGATAGTGTAGGTAATCCTGGATACTTTACATCATGCAATCCAACCACGCTTACTATAACAAAGGTAGAAGCGTTATCTAATCCAACGAAAACGACTTACAATTATGGTGACACTATAGATTTAAGCGGACTTAGAGTTAAAGTTTATTACGATGATGGTAGTAGCGAAGAAGTAGAATATAAGGCTACCACTAGCAGTAGATTTGCTATCTGGCATAGTATATATAACGAATCAAGTGTTGTAAAAGATAGTAACTATATTATAGTAAAATATGAAGGAGTAGTTGTCGATTTTAATGTTTTGAGTGGCGAGACTTTTGATACGCCAGCTTTATATATAACTATCAATAACACACCTGACTTTACGAGTCCTGTCGCACTCAGATTAGGACATACATATCCAGGTGTTGCAGATTGGGAACTTGATAAAACATATGAATATAATCTGCTAAATCACAAATCGCCAATATATTTCTATGATGATGAGAAGGCTTTTGATGAAAGTAATTATGACCCATCATCATATGATAGATCTAAAGTTATAACAGGCTATCTTAACTTTGGCATGGGCAGCGATCATAGTATGAGGGCTTATGAAAGCGTCACTGAAGTGAAGATACCAGATGGTGAGGTTACTGGAACTGATGATGGCTCTGGCAATATCCGTAGCAGTAGAAAGATGAGCTTTATGTTTAGAAATAATTACATAGAGTTCTATATACATAGAAATAATGATGATGTATCATTTGGAACGCCATTCTCAGGCCTCATAGATAGTATAGAAGTTACAACAAAACCTACAAAACAAAATTATGTTCAGCATGAGAAATTTGAACCAGATGGACTTGTAATTAAGGCCATATATAAGAATGGTAGCAATACTCGAGAAGTTGAGTATGCATATGATGATTTAAAATATCAAAGCGAGTTTTCATTTAGTCCTACAACAACTTCTGATTTACTTGTAAGTAATAACGAAGTAGAGATCTCGTTTAGGGGAAAGACTTGCATGACTCCAATAGTTGTAGCCTATGATTCTGGAAGCTATATTGATGTGACATTTGATGCTGATAATGGTACGCCGATTGCTACTGTCTCTATACCAGGCGGAACTAAAGTTGTAGCACCTAATGAACCAACAAAGACAGGATATACATTTAAATATTGGTATATAAAAGGTGGAGCAGATGAAGCTTTTGATTTTGCTAACACTAATATAGATGCAGCAACAGAGTTTGTCGCAAAGTGGGAAATTAAGCATTATAAATTATACTTTTATAAAGAAAAGGGTTCTATCGTTTCGTCAGTTGCAATTTATACTGCGACATATAGTTCTACTGTAATGTTGCCAACGATTGCAGAACCGCATCTTACTGATTGGGATTGGAACGTTTTTGATATTAAAGAAGGCTATGAATTTGATGGATGGGAGCTATATATAGATGCGACAACATATGCGGATGTAACTGAGATCACACCTGATGATTCAGTAAGTAGTTATCGTATATTCTTAAAGACTAAAGAGTCTACATATCCAATTACATTACATGACGATGGCGGAACATATAAGAGTGGTTATACAAAACCAACAAGCAGGAAATATACTGTTGCAGTAACTCTTCCAACAAAAGATGATATAACGAAAACTGGGTATGTATTTAAGGGTTGGTATAATAATAATGGTTTATCAGGTACACCAGTTACAAGCATTGCAGCAAATACAGTCGGACCTCATACATATTGGTTAAAGTGGAATAAGCTTCATACTGTAACATTTGACTTAAAGAAGTATGATAATGCAGGAAATGGCACGGATATAAATGCAACACCAACAATATCTGAGCAAAGAATAGAAGATGGAACTAAAGCAACGAAACCTACAGAAACACCAACAGCAGCGAACCATGAATTCCTTGGTTGGTATCTATATGATACAACGACACATACATATAGTGATAGTGCATTTGACTTTAATACACTAATAACAGCGGACACAACAATTTATGCTAAGTGGCACGAAGTTCAAACTATAACATTTAGCTTTGATATGAATGGTCATGGCACAGCAATAAGTGATGTAAATGTAGTAGAGAATAAAAAGCTTACTAAGCCAACAGACCAAGCAGTGAAAGGTTATAAGCTGATACATTGGTATGAAGGAACTGATGATACAGTTGCATTCAATTTTGATCAGGCAGTTGATCCTGCAGATGGATTAACAAGGACACTACATGCAAAATGGAAGGCAGTAGAATATACGATAAATTATGATGCTAAAGGAGGCACATTACCAGATGGTGTAAAATCATTTAATAAGACTTATGATACTTCTTATACACTAGATCTTGCAACACCATCTTTGACAGGATATACATTTGATAAATGGTATAAGGATGATGCATATAACAATGTATATGATAAGTCTAATGATGATATCTATGTAGATGAGGCAACAATTTATAAGATATATGCAAAATGGATAGAAAATACATACAGTATAACACTCAATGACGATGGCGGAACATATAAGAGTGGTTATACAAAACCAACAAGCAGGAAATATACTGTTGCAGTAACTCTTCCAACAAAAGATGATATAACAAAGACTGGGTATGTATTTAAGGGTTGGTATGACAATAATGGTTTGACAGGTACACCAGTTACAAGCATTGCAGCAAATACAGTCGGACCTCATACATTTTGGTTAAAGTGGAATAAGCTTCACACTGTAACATTTGACTTAAGAAAATATGATAATGCAGGAAATGGTACGGATATAAATGCAACACCAACAATATCTGACCAAAGCATAGAAGATGGAACTAAAGCAACGAAACCTACGGAGACTATAACAGCAACTGGATATAAGTTCCTTGGTTGGTATCATTATGACACAAACACTCATACTTACGGAGCAGAGTTTAACTTTGCGACAGAAAATATAACAAATGATACAATTATCTATGCTAAGTGGGAAGAGAAGTCATATAATATAATTCTAAATGTCAATGGCGGTACATATACAAGTGGTTATACAAGACCAACAAGTAAGAAGTATACAGATATAGCAATGCTTCCAACACCATCAAATATAAGTAAGGCAGGATATACATTTGGTGGCTGGTATGATAATGATGGCTTGACAGGTACAGTAGTTACAGAAGCTCCAGCAAATGTAGAAGGTCCATACACATACTGGTTAAAGTGGAATCCTAATGAATATGATATAACGCTTTATGCACTTGGTGGAACCAAGGCAGGTGCATCAACAGCGACACCTGCAGAAGTTTTAACTTATAAATCAGGTGAAGGTAAGGACTTGCCTACTGACTACGAGAGAGACGGATATCAAGTAGTATTATGGTATGATGAGTATAACGAAACGACCAATACATATGGTGGCAACAAGTATGAAAGAATTGATACAACTGCTTATGGCAATAAGATACTTTATGCAAGATATGGAGCAAAATATACCATAACATATGATGCAAATGGCGGTAATGGTAATATGTCACCTTCTACTGCATATAGTTTTGAAGATGCAGTATTGAAAGATAATACATTTACAAGATCAGGCTATTCATTCTCAGGTTGGGAAGCAAGCAATGGAAATAGATATTCTAATAAGCAAAATATAGGCAAGATAACTTCGGATCTAACTCTTAGAGCTATATGGAATAGACAGAACTCAAATAATAATAGTTCAGGTAGGAATACTAATGGCCCAAATTCATCTGGCCCATCTCCAGCAGGATTGACACCAGCTGCTAATCAGCAAGGACCAGGAGCACAGACTAATCAAAATGTGTCTTTGCAACAGACAATGGAAAGCGGTAACTTCACAAAGACAAGTTTCAATAGCGGAAGTGCTCATGTAGAAGTCCTAGCAAGAAGTACAGAGAGATGGACTTATGACCCAGTGAACAACAAGTGGGGCATCACAGGTCTTAATGGTCTTGGACAAGCTGTAAGTGTAGTAAATTCATTCTGTAATTTAAGCAAGTTAGTAGATATCAATGTCAATGGAGTTGTGACACAGGTTGAAGTGAACGATACATATTATTTTGATGAGACAGGAAACATGGTTACAGGATGGTTGCAATCAAATGATGGGAAGTGGTATTTCTTTAACGATACTAAAGATGCTAATGAGGGAAAGATGTCACTAGGATGGAAACAAGTGGGTGGACAGTGGTATTACTTTAATGCAGATGGTAGCATGCTTACAAGTGGCGTGACTCCAGATGGTTATGCGATTGATGCATCAGGGACTATAATAAATCAATAAAAGTAACAAATATAAAAAAAATATATATGCGTCTTGTCCCTGCTGATCAATCTTGGTTCAATGCGATTGATGCAAATAGCCTTGATCTAAAGGTAGTGACTGAATAGGTGAAATTATATAATCCAAATTGGCGCACTATAGTTTTCTTTGTCAATAGGAATAATAGTATTTTTCATACATAAGAGGCAGCCATTGCCTCTTTTTCTATTTGACTTATCAAGTATTTTAAAAGTATTTGTCATTTTGTCACTTGGGACTGTTGTCTTTTTAATTTCGATAGGGTGTAGCTTATTATCATAATCAATTATTAAATCAATTTCATTTTTGTCAACCCCCTATGGTGACCCCCTATCTTTTGAAAAACCATGGAGGTTGTACTAGGGAGTATAAATACGATTATAAAGAATAAGGCTTATAGCGAGCAATTTTGGGCGCTTGGTCCTCGCAATGAGATTATCTAAGGTTTTAGAATTTTGCTAAAAGCAGTGCAAAAAAGCTCAACGGACGAGCTCGCATCGTAGGGGCGAGCACTGCGAGCCCTTAAATATGCTCGCTCTCTTATCCGGTGACTTTTTTGCAACTAACGCAAAATCCTAAAACCTAAGAGAATCTAAACATTACTGCGGAACCGCCAAAATTGCTGCTATAGCCTTATACATAACTGATTTATACAATAATTATAGTTTTTAAGATAA
>DGGU01000033.1 GCA_002392345.1 Lachnospiraceae bacterium UBA3866 | reverse complement strand
TGATAGCATCACATACAAGGTCAGTGTTGAGTGCCTCAAGGATAGTCTTACCTGGTAAAATCTCAGATGCCATAGCAGCAGAATGAGTCATGCCGGAACAACCTATAGTTTCAACAAGTGCTTCTTCTATGATACCATTCTTAACATTGAGGGATAATTTACATGCCCCTTGTTGTGGTGCACACCAGCCTATGCCATGGCTAAATCCACTAATATCTTTAATTTCTTTTGCATGTACCCATTTACCTTCTTCAGGTATTGGCGCATTTTCATGATTTGCGCCTTTATGGACTTTGCACATGCATTCTACATCTTTAGTATAAATCATATTCCTCCTAACGGGCTCACAAAACTTTCGGCCCCCTACAATTTTAAAAAAAGTCGCCATTACTGACGACTTAAAAATTACTTTCTTAAATTCAATTTCTTGATTAAGTCTCTGTAAGCTTCTAGATTAGTTGTCTCAAGATACTTTAAAAGTTGTTTTCTCTTACCAACCATCATAAGAAGTCCTCTGTTAGAATGGAAATCCTTAGGGTTCTTAGCAAGGTGAGCATTGAGTTCTGCTATCCTTTCCGTAAGAAGAGCAACTTGAACTTCTGTGCTACCAGTATCAGATCCATTCTTTCCAAACTTTGAGACTATTTCAGCCTTTTTCTCTTTTGTAAGCATAATATCCTCCTATATAAGTATTTACCGCTAACCACAGATATCGCATATAGGTTTTAATCGATACCCATAGCAAGCGCAATGGGAGTCGTCATAGATTGAAAAGCAAGTTTTTCAGCTATTCCTTTAAGGCTCCCAATTATTATTATAGCAAATTTATAATTTAAGTCAATGCTTTAGAGTATATTTCAATAAAAATGCACTAGCTATAAGCCGGGTTTTGTCTATGTGGTCATCTATCTAGGACTTATGTCACCATAAGTCTCGAGCGTATACCTTTGATCAGGGCGAGCCACCCTATAGACCAAAATTCTACTTGCTTCAGATGGAGTTTACAATGCGACAAACTATCACTAGTTGCCCGGTGGTCTCTTACACCGCCTTTTCACCATTACCTCATGTATATGGGGCTGTATCTTTTCTGTTGCACTATTCGTTAGATTACTCTACCAAGACGTTATCTTGCATCTTGCTCTATGAAGCCCGGACTTTCCTCTTTTATATAAAAGCGACCACTCGCCAGTGCATTAATATTTTATGACACTTTTTGGATTTTTGCAAATGCTAAGTGCAGTATTTTTATATCTCTCTATTCCAGTGACATCCTTATAAAACCAGTCTGGTGCTATGAATTTATTTGCATCTTTCACATTCTTAAACTCGACTTCAGCGTAAACTAACCCCTTATAGTCTTTTTCAAATACATCAAGTTCTATAGTATAAGCCTTACCGCCGATTTTATATGGGATATTGTAGCGGGTTTTATATATGAACCTGCCTTTAACAATCTCTGATAGTTTATCAAAAGTTTTTTTTGAAATATCAAACTCGTATTCCTTCCTAGCAAGATCTTTAATCTTTAGCCCGCTTAATGATATTCTATCTTTGATAGTCATACTGTAATTAGCATTAGCCTTTCGTATCCTTATGACTGGTCTATAGTATATGAAACCTTGAACTATCTTATAAGATTTATACTTCTTATAATTTTTTGGCAAGTTTTCTTTTTTTACAAGATATTTTCTCTCGATTTCTACATTCTTCATAATGCTAAATGTTAATACTTCCCCATACTCTTATTTGTCTTTTATTTTCCAAGTAATTTATCAACTAATGTAATATTGCCTTTATCATATTGTTCTTTCACATAGGTTGATGAGATATCTATATCTGTTCCTTCTACCTTTAACTTATCTATGATTTTAACTTTGATTCCGAGTTTTTCGCATTCATTTTTTAAAAGCTCTACGTCTCCAGCGCCCTTATATCCAAAACGGCAATCAGTTCCAACAATTATAGCCTTTGCTCTCATTTCATTATAAAGTATATCATTGATAAACGATATAGGAGTTACAAATCTATTCACATCATTAAGCTTATAATATAGTATCTTATCAATACCAAGTGCTTTTAATCTGCTCACCCTTTGCTCTTTTGTAAGGATGTTGCAATCTTTGTTATCGCCTACTATCATAGCTATGCTCTGAAGATTATTAGATTTTGCATAGGCCACTGTCTCACTAATAATAGCCTTATGTCCAAGATGCAAGGTTTCAAATTTTCCAAATGTAACTACCGAATCTCTATCCATATAATAACATGGTTTTATAAAAGAATAATCATTATCTTCAAGTTTATTTTTAATATCGCCTATTGTTACACTATCTTTTATATCAAAACCAGAGTTTTTTAACCTTTTAAGATTGCCCATGCAAGAATTTAGATTAAGTTTCGCTCCAATATCTTTGCAAAGAGTTCTTATGTAAGTTCCTTTGCTGCAAGATACTTTTATCTTTATAGCTTTTAACGGTATATTCTCGCCATCTTTTTCTATGTTATATGTAGCAATGCCTGTAATGCTAATATCATAAATTATGACCTTAGATGGTTGTCTTTCAATCTCTCTACCCTTTCTTGCAATATCTACTAGTTTCTTACCATCAACTTTTTTAGCACTATACATAGGTGGAACTTGATCGTATTCGCCGATGAAACTTTTAGATATATCTATGACTTTATTGTATAGTCTATCAAATTCCTCAGCATCACAAATCACACTATGTATAACATTTTCATTTAAGTCAATTATATTACCAGTTATATCTTCGCTATCTGTAGCTATACCAAGGATTAGTTCTGCCTCATATTCCTTTATGCCATTTTTCATGAGATATTCTTGGCTCTTAGTCGCATCGCCAAGGAGAGTGACTAGGACTCCAGTGGCATTAGGGTCAAGAGTTCCTGTGTGACCAATCTTTTTTGGGTGAATAAACTTTTTTATAACATTAATAACATCATTTGATGTATAGCCTTTTTCTTTGTTGACAACGATAAGCCCATCTATATCATTTATTATTTTCTGATTTTTCAATGAACTCTCCTAAGTCTTTTTCAATGTGATTTCTAATCGTTTCTATATCTCCATAATACATACAACCAGAAGCAAGTGCGTGACCACCGCCATCATGCATTTTAGCAAAATTTGCTACATTGATATAATCATACTTTGATCTAAGACTTAATTTATATATCTTATCGCCTACTTGATAAGCAAATACAGCAACTTTTATGTCTTTTATCTCTCTTAAGTAGACTATGATATTATCTATATCCGTCTTCTCAACATTTAAACTTTCCAAATCATCATCATTAAGATATGAGAACGAGACTTGACCTTTACAAAGTAATTCTAGCCTATCAAATGCGATGCCTTGTGCTTTTCTCTGATTCACACTATTTTCAAATACTATATGGTCAAGTAGCTTTGTAAAATCAAAACCATATGATATAAGCGCACCCGCAATCTCAAGTGTCTCCTTTGTGGTAGATTTATATCTAAACACTCCAGAATCTGTAGCAATTCCAACAAATAAGCTCATGGCTATGTCTTTGTCAAAATAAGATTTATCAAGAAATTTATATAAGATCTCACAAGTTGCTATAGAGTCTTCATATATAACCGATGTCTTAGCGGGAACAGTATTATTCTCATGATGATCGAAAATTATAGTATCCTTTGCCTCATCAAAATATCTTTCAAAATCCTTAAACCTGTCTTTGCTAGATGCATCAACTACTATACACAGATCGAATACTGTAGCATCCTTATCATCATTCCTAATTTTGTCAGCATTTTTAAGTATGTTATACCTAGATGAGAACTCAGTAAGAAACGGCTTTACAATTTTTCTATCGCCGTATTTTTTTTCAATATAATTATAAATTG
>DGGU01000019.1 GCA_002392345.1 Lachnospiraceae bacterium UBA3866 | reverse complement strand
GGCAACCCCATTCCATAGCATCAAGTATCTGCTGCCCTGTCACCTCAACTACACAAACAGTATTTCCAAATGACTGTACTGTCTTGACATCTATAATTTTTATATCACCTTTTTTTATGTCATCTCTTATCCCTCCACCATTAGCAAATGCGCAGTCAGCTCCAGTTCTTAACTTATATGCATCTGCAATAAAGTCACCAAGATTCGTTTCCGTTCTTCGAACTAGCCTTATAGGTTGACCAGCATTATCACGAGCTTTAGGGTCATATATATAAAGTGGAAAATCCGTGCTTCCTATAACTTGCGCCATGCTATCTTCTATCTTTGCACTTTTTTCTGCAACCAATCTACTTACTACATTATTATAAGTTTTTGGCATCTCTCCTTCCGCTGGTGCTTCATAAGTAATCAACTCATGCTCTATGGTTCCTTCTTTTGTAAATGTCACCACGCCCACACAAGATAATTTTGTCCCCACTCCCATCCTAAAAACATCATGTCCATCCATATCTTTCATAGTAACTTGATCCGTATCATGACTATGTCCATCAAGAAATACATCAAATCCATGAGTATGAGATATAATGTCATTGTATCTATATGGTATAGATGTCTCTTTCTCGCCCGCATGTGCAACTGCAATTACATAATCTGCGCCTTCCCTTTTTACAGCATCTATATTTTCTTGTATTACATTATAAAGTGTCTCGCCATCATTTCCTTGAAAAAATCCATATATAAAATTACCATTCTCATCTTGGAAAAACCTTGGTGTAGATGAAGTCAAAGTCTCTGGAGTAGTGATTCCTATAAAGGCAAATTTCACTCCGTCAAACTCCTTTATAACATAAGGTTTAAAAAGAAGTTCTCCATCCTTATTAAAGTTACATGATATATATGATGAGTTAAGTTTTGCTGCATTAGAAAAAAATTGATCCATGTCATAATCAAACTCATGATTGCCTATAGTCATAATATCGTACCCTGCCGCATTTGCTATGTCCATAAGGTCTTCGCCTTTGCTCATACTCGATATAAGTTCCCCTTGAAGCAGATCACCATCATCTATAAGCAAGGTATAATCGCCTTTCTCTTCATATTCTTTTCTAAGTTCATAAACCCCTGCAAGGGTATAGTTCTTGTCAACTCCAGCATGTATGTCGCTTGTAACAATAAGTTTAAGATCGTGTTGCAGGCTAGCCTTTGTAGTGCTACTCACATCAGTCCTAGCAACCTGATTAGAGCAAGCAACTACAACTAAAAGTAGTAGTCCCACAAAATTACTCAAAAAGCGTTTCTTCATAATTATACGCCTCCATCTATCTTAGGTGTTATAAGTATCTTAACATCGTCAAAAAATCTTGTCAATAAAGGGAGCCTTGTCGTCATAGCTTGAAAAGCAAGCTTTTCAGCTATTCCTTTAAGGCTCCCAACCTCTAATTCGTCGCATTTTAGAAAAGCAAGCTTTTCTAAAATCTCTTTTTTAGAGGTTTTCTATATAGATAAAATAGTTAAAATATACTATAATTCATATTATGAAAAAACATATTATAAAAATAAATCTTGACGCAAATTCGTACAAGATTATAATCGGAAGCAATATCCTTTCAAATATCAAAAGATATTTTGATACTAATCGAAAATTCTTGATAATTACAGACGACAATGTGCCTAAAGCTTACATTAAAAAAGTAAGGCTTGCTTTGCCTAGATCTTATGTCTTCACTTTAAAACATGGTGAAAATAACAAAAATAATGCTAACTATCAAAAGATTATGAATAACCTAATAAAGCATAATTTTGATAGATCCGATGCTATAGTCGCTGTAGGAGGTGGCATGGTTGGAGATCTTGCTGGTTTTGTTGCAAGCACTTATATGCGAGGCATCGCCTTCTACAATATCCCTACCACTCTTCTGTCACAAGTTGATTCTTCTATAGGCGGCAAAACAGCTATCAACATGTCAAAAGTTAAAAACATAGTTGGTGCTTTTTATCAACCTAAGGCTGTGATAATAGATACTGATACTCTTAAAACTTTAACCGAAAGAGAGTTTTATAGTGGCCTCGTGGAAGCAATCAAGATGTCAGCAACTTTTGATAAAAGACTTTTTAATTACATAAAAAACTGTAAAGATGTATATAGACATATCGATTACATAATCTATCGTTCTCTTCTAATAAAAAAGAAGGTCGTCGAAAAAGATGAAAAAGAAAAAGGTCTAAGAAAAGTACTTAACTTTGGTCACACTATAGGACACGCCATAGAAGAAGCAAAAAATTACAGACTCCTACATGGAGAATGTGTAGGCATAGGCATGCTTTATTTTTCTTCTCCAAAAGCAAGAGAAAACATAGAACAGATTCTTAGACGATACAATCTACCTACAACTTGCACATATGACAAAAAGAAGGTTCTTTCACTTATAAAGCATGACAAAAAATCAAAAGATAATAAGATTTCTACAATCCATGTTGATAAGATAGGTCGTTATAAAGTGAGAACCCTAAGTATAGAAGATATTGGAAAATTGCTTGTATGAACTATGGCCTAATAGGAAATCCATTAAAACATAGTTTCTCAAAAGAAATTCACGCAAAGCTTGCTGACTATGAATATACTCTAAGAGAGCTTGATGAAAAGTCTTTTGATTTTTTCATGCGTGAAAAAAACTTTAAAGGCATCAATGTAACTATCCCCTACAAGCAAAAAGTAATTCCCTACCTTGACTTCATAGATGAAGATGCGAAAAGCATCAATGCTGTCAATACTATAGTTAATGTTGATGGAAAACTTCATGGTTATAATACAGATATACTAGGCGTCCTTGCAACCTTTGAGAAATTCAATATTAATATCCAAGATAAAAATGTTCTTATTTTAGGGACAGGTGCTACATCCAATACATTATACTATGCTGTTAAAAAATCTAGTGCCAAAAACATATATAAAGCATATAGGGCATCATCAAAGATAAAAGGCGATGTCTTATATGAGGACATCGCAGGGGCAAATTATACAAGCTCACATCATTTTTGTGATGATATAAATATCATAATCAATGCCACCCCGACCGGTATGTTCCCACATCTAGATGACCCCAATCTCATAGACTTATCAAAATTCAAAAATCTTGAAGCTGTAATGGATGTGGTATATAACCCTCTTCGCACGAGCTTCCTTATCGAAGCAGAAAGTCTCAAAATTAAAGCAGTTTCAGGCTTATACATGCTCGTTTCTCAGGCCTATTTCGCAAGTAAACTCTTCACAAGTACGGGCGAGCTTCGCGAGCCACATCATATAGATAAGCTATGCGATTCTGTATACCTTTCTTGCCTCCGCGAGAAACAAAACATAGTCCTAACTGGCATGCCAACCTGTGGCAAGTCAACTGTTGGCAGAAAGCTTGCAAGCAAACTCGAATATAATTTTATAGACACAGATAAGCTGATAGAAGAAAAAACAGGTATGCCTACTCAAGATTACATCACAAAAAATGGTATAGAAAAATTTCGCGATATAGAATCTGAAGTCATAAAGGAAATTGCAACTTATAGTAAAACAGTCATATCAACAGGTGGTGGTTCTATATTAAAAGATGAAAATGTCATAAACCTTAAACACAATGGCAAAATATACTTTATGAATAGATCTATAGCCTTGCTACACCCAAAAGGCGATAGACCTCTCACTAGTAACTATCAATCTCTTAAGAAAATCTATGATGAAAGACTTCCAATATATAAGAAAGCCTGCGACAAGGAAATAGATGGCAATCTCGAAGTAAAGGAGCGAGTGAATCTAATAATAAATGATTTTCTATGATCACCAATATAAAGAAAAGTAAATTAAATGGCACCATTCAGGCGCCGCCAAGTAAAAGTTACGCCCACCGCTACCTTATAGCGGCTGCTCTTTCACATGGCAAAAGCACCATTTCCAATGTTGATTTTAGCGATGACATCATGGCTACTCTTGATGTGATACACGCCTATGGCAAAAAGGCATATAGAGATTTTGAAAACCATCTTGTAAAGTTCGAAGAAAGCTTCACAATGAATTATGACCCTACTTTCGACTGCAAAGAATCAGGAACAACTCTTCGCATCTTCTTTCCTATAGCGCTGAGCCTTTATGACAAAGCTACCTTCATTGGCAGTAAAAGACTTATCGAACGAGGCATCGACATATACGAAAACACATTCAAATACATTTCATTCGATAAAGATACTTATAGTATAAAAACCAAAGGCACTATAAACCCAAGTAGCTATGAACTTCCAGGCAATGTAAGTTCACAATACGTCTCAGGTCTACTATATGCTCTTCCACTTCTAGGCGAGGATAGCAAGCTTACTCTTACAACAAATCTTGAGAGCAAAAACTATGTCGACATGACTTTAGATGTCTTATCAAGATACGGCATCAAAATCCAAAGTGGCAAGCCTGAAAAACGTATGGGCGAGTTTAACGAGCCCGCATTTATTATCCCTGGCAAGCAAACCTACACTCCCCACGACTTTACCATTGAAGGAGACTTTTCCAATGCAGCCTTCTTAGATGCCTTCAATTATTTCGACAATAATATTGAGATTCTAGGGCTCAATCCTGGCTCTCTTCAATCTGACAAAATATACAAAAAGTATTTTGATATGCTTGATAAAGATTTTTCCGAAATTAATATGTCAAACTCTATTGACCTTGGCCCTATCCTAATCACCTTTGCTGCATTAAAACATGGTGCTCGATTCACTGGTACCAATCGCCTAAAAATCAAAGAGAGTGATAGGGGCAATGCCATAACAGAAGAACTAAGAAAATGCGGTGCTAATATAAAGGTTCTAGATGACGAGATTATCGTTGAGAAAAATGAATTAACTAAGCCATCTATGAATCTCAACTCTCACAATGACCACAGAATTGCTATGTCACTAAGTCTCTTATCTACGCAATTTGACATAAGTATAGATGACTCCGAATGCATCAAAAAAAGCTATCCTCAATACTTTAACGATCTTAAAAAACTTAACGCTAGTATAGAGTAAAATATAAAATATGTGATATAATGTGTTATTATGGAAAAGGTGCTTATAGTGGGTCTTGGCTTAATTGGTGGTTCTTATGCAAAAGGCTTAACTAAAAATGGCTACGAAGTCTATGCATACAATAGAACAAAAGAAGCTATAGACTATGCAAAAGAGAATAAGATAATACTCGATGGAACTGATAAGTTTGATAAAGATTTTGTGTGTCAATTTGATAGAATTATATTTTCTCTCTATCCTAAAATCTTTATAGAATACATTAAGAAATATAAAAACTACATAAAAGATGGCGCTATCATATCAGATGTAACTGGTGTGAAAGAATCTATAGTCACTGAAATTCAGAGCGAACTTGACGATCGAGTAGAATTCATCCCTGCCCACCCTATGGCAGGACGAGAAGTATATGGTGTAAAGAACTCAGACGAAAATATATTTATGAATGCCAATTACATCATAACTCCCACAGAAAGAAATACTGAAAAAGGTATAGCATTTGCAAAAGAAATAGGCGAGAAACTTAGGTTTAGAAAGATATCTGTCCTAGCTCCAAAAGAACATGATGAGATGATAGCTTTCTTGTCACAACTCACTCACTGTATAGCGGTATCTCTCATGGCATGCAAAGATTCTGAATATCTTGTTGATTACACAGGTGATTCATTCAGAGACCTAACAAGAATCGCAAGCATCAATGAAGATATGTGGACTGAACTTTTTCTTATGAACAAAAAGGCTTTAATCAAAGAAATGAATTCATTTATAGATAAAATCACCGAACTTAGAGATGACATATACAATAATGACGAAGAAAAAATCAAAGCGATGATGAGACTCTCTACAGCTCGCCGTAAATTCTTTAACTAATGTAAGAGCGAACACTAAAACGCCCGAAAGGAAACCATGAACATAACATTTAACAGACAACTCCCAACTCCGCAGGAAATAAAAAACATGTATCCTGTTCCTGCTGAACTTGCAGAGAAGAAAAAATCTAACGACGAAGCTATAAAAGCTATATTTGAAGGTAGGTCAGATAAGTTCTTACTTGTCATAGGTCCTTGCTCTGCTGATAGAGAAGATGCTGTCATAGATTATATCAAGAGACTTAGAACTGTAGCTGATGAGCCTATCGTAAAAGAAGAACTTGTGATCATTCCTCGTATCTATACCAATAAGCCTCGCACAACTGGCGAAGGGTATAAAGGCATGCTCCATCAACCTGACCCACATCAGGCTCCAGATATGCTTAAAGGTATCATAGGTATAAGAAGGCTTCATCTAACTGCTCTCTCTGAGACAGGCTTCTCATGTGCTGATGAGATGCTCTACCCAGAAAACCATAGCTACTTATCAGATCTCTTAAGTTATGTTGCTGTCGGAGCTCGTTCTGTTGAAGACCAACAACATAGATTAACTGCAAGCGGCATTGATATCCCTGTTGGTATGAAGAATCCTACTTCTGGTGATTTTTCTGTCATGCTCAATGCAATTAAAGCGGCAGAAAGTCCACATACTTTTATCTATAGAAATTTTGAAGCAACATCTAAGGGCAATCCTCTTGCACATGCTATCCTTCGTGGCTATGTCAACCACCACGGCGAATCACACGAAAACTACCACTATGAGACATTAAGTATCCTTGCAAATATTTATGACAACGAAAAATTTATCAACCCTGCAGTAATCATAGATTGTAACCATTCAAATAGTGGAAAGAAATATCTCGAACAAATCCGTATAGCTAAGGAAGTTCTTCATTCTATGACAGAAAATGAAAAGATCAATAACCTTGTCAAAGGTCTCATGATAGAATCTTATATAGAAGACGGCAGTCAGAAGCTCGAAGAAGGAATATATGGTAAATCCATAACCGACCCTTGCCTCGGATGGGATAAATCAGCCGACCTCATCCGCGAGATCGCAGAGATAAGGCGCAAAAACAAAAATAGGGGCTAGCCCCTATTTTTTTATGCCTCCTTCATCTTATTCAGCATGAAGATAAAGTCTTCATTGGTGTCTGTCCTGTCGAAAAGATCAAGGATAATTTCTATAGACTCTTCTTTTTTCTGGTCATTGACTAATTTGTGAACATAATTAGCTGCTTCAAGTTCTTTCTCGCTTAAAAGAAGATCGTCTTTCCTTGTACCACTCTTCTGTATATCTATAGCAGGGAATATTCTTCTCTCTTGAAGTTTTCTATCAAGCACTAATTCCATATTGCCCGTTCCCTTAAACTCTTCATATATTACATCGTCCATACGAGATCCGGTATCAACAAGTGCTGTAGCAAGTATGGTAAGAGATCCTCCCTCTTTCATATTTCTTGCTGCACCGAAGAATTTCTTTGGCATATGAAGTGATGCAGGGTCAAGTCCACCAGATAAAGTTCTACCACTTGGTGCGCAGATTAGATTATAAGCTCTTGTAAGACGAGTAAGCGAATCAAGTAAGATGACAACATCTTGCTTCTGCTCCACGAGTCTCTTAGCTCTCTCCGCTACCATCTCAGCAACTCTTCTATGTCGCTCTGGCGTTTCATCGAAAGTAGAATAGATAATATCTACATTATCACCATGAACTTCATCCTTCATATCAGTAACTTCTTCTGGCCTCTCATCTACAAGTAGTATAAGAAGATGAAGGTCATTATTATATTTTAAAATTGATTTTGCTATCTGTTTAAGAAGAGTGGTCTTACCTGCTTTCGGCGGCGAAACTATAAGTCCTCTTTGACCTTTTCCTATAGGAGATAAGAGATCGATAACTCGCATAGCTACAGTAGCCTTATCACTACCTGATAGAAGTCTTAATTTCTGATTAGGAAAAATTGGTGTGAGCTTGTCAAATTTTGGACGATTATGAACACTTTCTGCATCTATGCCATTAATCTCCATTAATTTGATGAGTGCAGGATATTTCTCTCCTTCATTTTGATGTTTCTTGATGCCTGTAAGTACATCACCATTTCTAAGATCGTATTTCCTTATCTGGTAACTTGATACATAGACATCATTGACACCCGGAAGAAAGTTATCGCTTCGTATAAAGCCACACTTTGCCTCTTCCACTATCTCAAATATTCCAGTGCACATCTCTCCTTGGCCCTCTATCAAGGTTGGCTTATCTTGATTTCCACCATTTTGCTCTTCATAAGACGAAAGAAGGATGTCTATGACCTCGCTTTTAGTTTTTCCGCTAACTTTAAAGCCTTTTTCTTTTGCCATCTCACGAAGTTGATCGAGTGTTAAAACTTCTAATTTTTCTCTCATAAATCTCCTTACGGGCTAGTATAGTTTAAAGCCCATACAATATATTGAGTTATTAATTTTAATATGGTATAATCATAAAGTTATGAGTAATACTAAAGTTGAAGTAAAAAATAAAATATCTATCTTTGGTATCATTATTCGATTCTTTTTTGGATTTTTACTACCTTTCGTGGTGATAAATGGTTTGATTTTATTTCTATTTATACAGGTTCCAAGTATTACTGTCTTTGATGAAGATTCAAGTGAATACGAAAATGAAAAGATTAAATTTACCGTTGACTGTATGCTTCCTATCTCCGAAGTAAAAGCTTATTACGAAGATACTGAGATTCCTTATTCAAAGTTAGATAATATATACACTATAGAGGCTAAAAACTATGGCTCTTATCAGATTACTGCTAAAGCTATCAATGGAGCCACATTTAAAGTTATAGCACCAGTAGAATCTAAAGATGTAATCCCACCCGCTATTGATATTGAAAATGCTCTTATAACCAATAACCTACTTGTATTCTCTATATATGATGCTGAATCGGAAATCAATTTTGATAGTGTATATGCTACTTTAGAAGATGGAACTAGAATAACTCCTTCTTATATAGATAAGTCTTCTGGAACAGTACAATTTCAGTTGAACTCCACCGGAAAAATCACCGTGCATGTCGAAGACATAGAAGGCAATCCAACGGAAACTACTTTTATAACAAATGATTAAAAATATACGGGCGACAAAAAGTCGCCCGTTTTGTTTTATTATGCTTTAGGGCCAGCTGATTTTATCTCTTCTGGCATATTAGGATATTTCTTATCAAAATTCTCTTTGAACATCTGTGCAAGTTTCTTTGCTTGTGCATCATAAGCAGCTTTATCAGCCCAAGTATCTTTTGGATTTAGTATATCAGATGGACAATCAGGTATCTCTTTTGGTATATCTACATTGAAGACATCATCATGTACAAACTCTGTCTTCTCAATAGTTCCATTAAGCGCTGCTGTAACCATAGCACGAGTATATTTTAATTTCATACGACTACCCACGCCATAAGGTCCACCTGTCCAACCAGTATTTACAAGATATACTTTAGTGTTATATTTCTCAAGTCTCTCTCCAAGCATAGCAGCATATTTCTCTGCTGGGAGTGGCATAAATGGCTCTCCAAAGAGAGTTGAAAATGTAGGCTGTGGTTCTGTAACTCCTCTTTCTGTTCCAGCAAGTTTTGAAGTAAAACCAGTTACAAAATGATACATGGCTGCGTTCTTATTAAGTCTTGATATAGGAGGAAGTACTCCAAATGCATCTGCAGTCAAGAATATTACAACCTTAGGTATGCCGCCAACTCCTGGAATCTGTGAGTTTGATATATAATCTACCGGATAACCAACTCTTGTGTTTTCAGTGATACTCTTGTCGCTATAATCACATTTACGAGTTTTCTCATCCATTATAACATTTTCTACAAGTGCACCAAATCTTATAGCATGATAGATCTCAGGCTCATTTTCTTCTTTAAGATCTATACACTTAGCATAGCATCCACCCTCAAAGTTAAATACTCCATCACTTGACCATCCATGCTCATCATCACCTATTAATTTTCTGTTAGGATCTGCTGATAGAGTAGTCTTTCCTGTACCAGAAAGACCAAAGAATACAGCAGTTTCATGAGTTTCTGGATCCATATTAGAAGAGCAGTGCATAGGAAGTATGTTTTCTTCAACTGGCATAATATAATTCATGATGCTAAATACTGATTTCTTAATCTCTCCTGCATAAGCAGAACCTGCTATAACTGCTGTTGCATTTTCATAATCTATCATGATGGCTGCCTCTGAGTTGATGCCAAGTTTAGCTGCATCAAGTTTTAGGCCAGGGGCTACAAGTATAGTCCAATCTGGATTTCCATAATTTTTAAGTTCCTCATCATTTGGACGAACTAGGAGTTGATGTATGAAAAGATTTTGTGAAGCTAGTTCATTGATAATTCTAAATTTTCTTCTATGCTTAGTATCTGCACCTGCATACCCGTCAAATACAAATACATCTTTACCATTTAAAAACTCTATAATCTGATCTCTTATCTTATCAAAGGTCTCTCTCGTAGTTGGTACATTGACAGAGCCCCATGCTATCTTATCGTGAACAGAAGGAGTGTCAACCACATATTTATCTTTAGGTGATCTCCCTGTATATTTTCCTGTCTTTACAAGAAGTGCTCCTGTCTCAGTAAGTAAGCCCTCACCTCTCTTTATGGCTTCTTCAACTAAGACTGCTGGCTCCAAATTCTTAAATACATTCTTTGCTTTGATTTCTCCTAGAAAATCTTTCATAACTTTATCCCTCCTATATTTATGAAACTTTAGCTATAGCTTTTCCTGTCTCGTCTATAGTATATGTACCAACTGAAGTTGTTATATTCTTAGTTTGTCCTGAAGCTGCTTTAGCAAGTGATCCATCTGCCTGAAGATAATAAGAACCTGTCGATACATTTACCCAAGTATTATATCTAAGTTCACCTGTTGTCGGATCGAAGTAATATGTGCTACCATTACTCATCTGCCTCCACCCAGTAATCATGTAGCCACTTGAATCAACACAGTAGAGTTTTCCATTTTGTCTTATCCATTCATTTACTGCTTTTGATCCATTTCCCTTTACAAAGAACCAACCCGTTGCATCCTTAGCCCATGCGCCATCAGTATTTCCTCCTTGCATAACATCTCCACTTATAGCTTGGTTAGAAGATACTGTAGATCCTGTAGGTAATTGATTGCTTGAAGCATTGGTAGAATTGATAAGACCTGCTCCAGTATTTTGGTTTGTGGTAGTAGTTGCAGTGTTGTTAGTATTAAATGTTGTATTATATACAGTCGCACTTTGTGCTGCTGCTTCAAGAGATGCAATCTTTGCAAAATTAAGAAGTTTCTTTGTATCTGTCCATTGCGAATTTTTAGTTTTCAAAACTACTGCTATAAATCTTTGGCCATTGTAATCAAGTTCAGATGCTATAGTGTAGAGAGCCTTGCTTGTATATCCCATCCTACTCGCTGAGATACCTTCATAATAATTACTGTCGCCTTTGGCAAGGAGTTTGTTTCTTGTATAGAGACTCTTAGCCTGTCTTGATGCTGTAGCAGGAAGCACATATGCTTCTTGCTGAAGCATAATTTTAAGTGTTGGGCTTGCTGTAGCCTTATCCATGATGACAGCCATATCATAAGTGGTAGTAACTTGAGCGTCATTATTAAGTCCTGTTGGGTTGACAAAATTAGTTCCAAAGCATCCCCAGCTTTTAACTGTCTGGTTCATTACATTAACAAATGCTGCTATACTTCCAGCAATATTTTCTGCAACGACATTGGCTACATCACAACAAGATCCTACGAATAACGCTCCTAAAGCATCACGAACTTTAATCTTATCTCCTGCCTTAAGTCCTGCTGTTGTAGCACCTGATTCAAGTGCAGATACAGCAGTTTGCGATACAGTAAGTTCATCGTCAAGATTACGATTGGCAACCAATATCGCTGCTGTTACAAGATTAGCTAGTGAAGCTGGTTGATAAGTTGTAAAACCACCTTTAGAAAAATATATCTGTCTTGTAGTCGCATTGACTATAATTGCAGCTGATCCATCTATTGAAGGCTTTGCTGCTTGTATATTATCATTTGCCGAATAGATTATAGTATCGGTATTGACAGCTTGATTAGTGCCTTGTTGAGTGTTAGCAACGTTACTAGTTGTATTGGCAGTAGGCGTTGTTGTTGCACTTGGTGTATTAGTTGAACTCGCATAATCATTCTTTTTCTCACTCGTTGGAGTTATATTAGTATTCTTTACAGTTGGTCCTGAATCTGAAATTGAATCACCAGTACTTACTAAACTATATTGCGTATTACCAGCCAACGTGTTAGTTGAGGTAGTCGTTGTTCCATGCACTGATGGAGCATATAAAATCTTTGTTGTAGGTGCATTATCATTCGCACCATTAATTATAGGATTCTGACCATATGATTGCTGATAGACCACGCCTTGTATTGGTGTAAGAGTTGTCGACGAAGAATTAGGTACAGTCCCAGGTCCAGTAAATGAATTTTGAAGATATGAAGTGTTGACATTGGCACTCATAGTCCTTCCATCAGCCATGCCAGGTGCTGAACCTATAACAACTGTATCAGCATAGGCAAAACTAAATAAACTCATAGTAAAGACAAGCGTTAATGCTGTAATTCTTCTCATAATTTTTTTAAGCATTATCTTTATCCTCCTTCTCTATGATTCTCTCAGTCTTTTGTTCTTCTATTCCTGTAATCTCTGTGAAGAGTTTCATAAACTCTTTTCCAGTGATAGTTTCTTTTTCTATAAGATACTCTGCAATCTTATCAAGAGCTTCTCTATTGTTACGAAGTAATTCTTTGGCCTTTTCAAATGCCACTTTAAGCATCCTCTGTACTTCTTCATCTACAGCGGTTGCTGTCTCGTCACCACAATTCATGTCTACACCATTTTCAAGATACATGCTTCTTGTAGTCGCAAGTCCCATAAGTCCAAATTTCTCGCTCATACCATACTGAGTAACCATTGCGCGAGCAAGTTTTGTAGCTTCTTCTATATCATTCGCTGCGCCTGTCGTTATTGTATCAAATACCACATCTTCTGCTGCACGGCCAGAAAGATATACAACAAGTCTCTCTTCAAGTTCTTTTTTAGTATTTAAGTACTTTTCTTCTTCAGGAGTCTGAAGGACATAGCCAAGTGCTCCCATAGTTCTTGGAACTATAGTAATCTTCTGCACTGGCTCAGTGTGTTTCTGAAGTGCTGTCACAAGCGCATGTCCAACTTCATGGTATGATACTATCCTTCTCTCTTCCTTGGATAAGATTCTATCTTTCTTTTCTTTACCTACAAGCACAACTTCAACTGCATCTTTCAAATCTTGTTGGCTAACTTTTTCTCTCTTAGCTTTAGCCGCAGTGATTGCCGCTTCGTTGATCATGTTGGCAAGATCTGCACCTACTGCACCAGAAGTAGATAAAGCTATCTCTTCAAAATCAACTGTCTCATCAAGTTTTACATCTTTAGCATGAACTTTCAATATATTGACACGACCTTTAAGGTCTGGCTTCTCAACTACTACTCGTCTATCAAATCTACCTGGACGAAGAAGTGCTTGGTCAAGTATCTCTGGTCTATTAGTTGCTGCCATAACCATGATACCATTATTTATCTCAAATCCATCCATCTCTGATAAAAGCTGATTAAGTGTCTGTTCTCTTTCACTATCAGCACCAGAACCAGCTCTTGTATCACGAGATCTTCCGATGGCGTCTATCTCATCTATAAAAACTATGCATGGTGCAGCTTGCTTTGCTTGTTTGAAAAGGTCACGAACTCTTGATGCTCCTACACCTGCGAACATCTCCACGAAATCAGAACCTGTCATAGAGAAGAATGGAACCTTGGCTTCACCTGCTACCGCTTTAGCAAGGAGGGTCTTACCTGTTCCTGGAGGACCTACAAGAAGTGCTCCCTTTGGTAGTTTAGCTCCAACATATGTATATTTCTTTGGATTATGCAAGAAGTCAACTATCTCTTGTAAGGATTCTTTTGCTTCGTCTTCTCCTGCTACATCCTTAAATGTGACACCTGTTTCTTTCTGCATATATCTCTTGGCCTTGCTCTGTCCTACACCAAAGATACCACCCATGCCACCACCCATACCTGCGCTCATCCTTCTTGCGAACATACCTATGAGAACCCAAAGTATAAGAAATGGTGCTAACGAGATAATGAGATCCATAACTATACTTGCCTTTGTTCCGATTATCTCTACTCTCTTAGTAAGAAGTCTATCTACAAGCCCATCATCTTGAACTCTCACTACATGATACACTTTATCTTGAGATGCAACTATTTTTTTCATATAGTTATCAAGTTTCTCTTGAGTGTCTATCTCGCTTATATCAGTTATAGAACCACTATAAAGTTCTTCGCCTTTTTCGTATGCATATATATCTTCTGATGCGATACGAACTCTATATATACTACCATCATTGACCTTAGATAAGAAATCACTATAGCTTAATTCAGTCTGATTGTTAGACATAAATCTACTAGTATTACCACTAAGCATTATTGATATAAACCAACTTACAACGAGCGCTATAAGTATACCAAAAAGTGCCTGTGGTATACCACCATTTCTTCCCTTGTTATTTCCTTTTTGTCTATTTCCATCCATCTATTAATATTCTCCTTGTTTCATAAAGCTCTTTATCTTATCATTCATACATTATCGTCAGTCCATGTGGTGCACATATAATCATATCGTTATCTATGTCGTCTCGAAGAACTCCATGTTCCACGCAGATGCCATCAGGACAATTAGATTCTATGCAACGAACTTTTTTATCTTTTATCTCAATGACATTATACTCACCAGCTCTATCTCCTATGACATATGTGCCGTTGATATTTTTGTCAATGCGTCTTCCGCCAACTTGTGTTATCTTCTCACCATTTTTATATACAGCAATATTATTCATATTGTTCTTCAAAACAAAATTTGAAATGACATAAGATATCAGGGCAAATGCCACTAGAGCTACTATGGCTATCATTTCAAGTTTCTTTGCCTTTTCTTCAGATATTTTTTCTCTTCTGCCTATCAACATATATTAAAACTCTTTTATCTTGTTATGCTGATTTTTTTACTTTCTTTATATTCTTAACATCCTTTAGGTCTTCTATTCTTACGCCATCATATACATATTCAGGTTTTGCACCTTCAAGGATGCATTTATCTGTAACAATAACTTCTTTTATAGCTGCATCATCTGGAACTTCATACATCACATCTCGCATCAGTTCTTCAACTATACCTCTAAGACCCCTTGCTCCAAGATTTCTTTCCATTGCTTTCTTAGCTATAAGTTTAAGTGCCTCATCAGTAAATACCAAGTTCACATTATCATATCTAAGTAATTTCTGATATTGCTTTATAAGGGCATTTTTAGGTTCTTTCATGATTCTTATAAGAGCATCTTCGTCAAGAGATTTTAATGTTGCAACTATAGGCAGTCTTCCCACAAGTTCTGGTATAAGACCATATTTTATAAGATCCTTAGTGTCACATTTCTTTATATACTCATCGTACTTTATATCTTTTTTGTCTACAAGCGTTGTGTTAAATCCAACTGCAGATGTGTTGATTCTACTTTCTATGATATTTTCAAGACCATCAAAGGCTCCGCCACATATGAAAAGTATATTCTTAGTATTGACTTGAATATACTCTTGTTGTGGATGCTTTCTTCCACCGGCAGGTGGGACATTAGCCTCTGTTCCTTCTATAATCTTAAGTAAAGCTTGTTGCACTCCTTCACCGGATACATCACGAGTGATACTTACATTCTCGCCTTTTTTAGTTATCTTATCTATCTCGTCTATATAGATTATACCTATCTCCGTCTTTGCTACATCTCCATCAGCTGCTGCAAGAAGTTTAAGAACTACATTCTCTACATCTTCACCGACATAGCCAGCTTCAGTAAGAGTAGTAGCATCTGCGATGGCAAATGGCACTCCAAGAAACTTTGCTAAGGTCTCCGCCATGTAAGTTTTTCCACTTCCTGTAGGTCCTATAAAAAGAAGGTTAGATTTCTGTATGTCCACATCATGCTCTTTGTTCTTTACTCTCTTATAATGATTATAGACAGCTACAGCAAGACTCTTCTTTGCTTCATCCTGTCCTATAATATATTGATCAAGATATGCCTTTATCATAGCAGGCTTTAACATCTCTATCTTATCAAGCACATCATTGATATTGGTTTTCTTTTCAAGTTTTTGATCGCTTTCTCTTTCATCTTCAAGCAAATCAAGACACCACTCTACACACTCATCACATATAAAGGTGTCTTCTTTACTTGCTGCTATAAGTTTATGTACTTGGCTTGCTGTCTTTCCACAAAACGAACAAAAAGGAATCTTGTTATCCATCTATATCATTTCCTCGCTATACTATCTCTTATCTATAACCTTATCTATGAGACCGAATTTCAAAGCCTCTTCTGGTGTCATCCAATTATCTCTATCAGTTGATTTAACTATAGTATCATAATCTTGTCCTGTGAATTCTGAAAGCAAAGTATTCATTCGTTTCTTTATGTCTATGATGTGCTTTGCTGCTATCTCTATCTCTGTTGCTTGACCTTGAGCACCACCAAGAGGTTGGTGGATAAGTATCTCAGAATTTGGAAGTGCAAATCTCTTTCCTTTAGTTCCGCCTGCAAGTAGAAATGCACCCATACTTGCTGCCATACCCATACATATAGTTTGCACATCACATTTTATATAATTCATAGTATCATAGATTGCCATACCTGCTGATATAGAACCACCTGGACTATTGATATAAAGAGTTATATCTTTCTTAGGGTCTTCTGCTTCAAGCAAAAGAAGCTGTGCCATAACTATAGACGCCATATCATCAGTCACTTGATCAGCAAGAAATATAATTCTCTCTTCAAGAAGTCTTGAAAAGATATCATAAGATCTCTCTCCCTTACTTGTCTGTTTTATTACATATGGCATTGGAATATAATTTTTAACATTATCGCTAGTATACATATTTTTTCTCCTTTTCGCTCCTAACCTCAGTTTAAAGCATTATAGTATTATACCTTATATGGTTAGCACTGTCAATGTGCGAGTGCTAATCATCCCAAACCGGGCTTTTTTACTTTTTTTCTGCATTGTCATACAAGAAATTAAGCACAGCTGGATAAAGCAGATCATCTTTTAGCCTCTTTTTATCTTCTTCATTGGCATAAGACTCTTTAAATTTCTCTACATCCATACCATATGATTTTGCCATGGCTGTAAGTTCTTCATCTACCATCTCATCACTTGCCACTATATTTTCCACCTTGGCAATCTCATCCATCACAAGACTATTTTTTACGCTCATCTCTGCACGAGGTCTTATCTCTTTTCTATAATCTTCCTCAGTCTTATGAAGCATCTCAAGATATCTCTTTAAATCTATTCCTTGATATCTAAGACGATTGTCGTAAGTTTGCATCATCTCGTCGACTTGAGCATCTATCGCTTCATCTGCAAGACTTATAGGAGTTTCTTTAACTACCATATCAAGAAGCTTTCCTTTATCATCTTCCTTTATCTGTCTCTCTCGAAGCTCTGTGAGTTTCTTTTTTATATCATTTTTATATTCATCTAAAGTTTCAAACTCAGATACTTCTGATACGAACTCATCGTCAAGTTCTGGAAGTTGTTTCTCTTTAACTTCATGTACCTTCACTTTAAATAATGCTGGCTTCCCTGCAAGATTCTTCTCATGATAATTCTCTGGAAAAGTCACATTGACATCTACTTCGTCATCTCTTCCCTTATCAACAAGTTGATCTTCAAAATTATCTATGAACGAATGACTTCCAAGAACCAAATCATAACTTTCAGCCTTTCCGCCTTCAAACTCTTTTCCGTCTACATATCCATCGAAGGCAATATTAATTGTGTCGCCCATTTTAGATTTTCTATCTACTGAGACAAGCCTTGCATTCTTCTCTCTCTCTTCATCAATCTTATGCATGACATCTTCATCACTAACTACTATGTTAGTTTTCTCAAGTTTCAAACCTTTATATTTCCCAAGTTTAATTGGTGGAGCTATAGCTACTTCAGCTTCATATATGAAAGGCTTTTCAAAATCCACCTGCACGACATTAATCTTAGGCTGTGAAAGTATTCTTTCCCCAGATTCCTTTATCTCATTATAATATGTATCATTGATACATTGATTGACAGCATCCTCAAGAAATACTCCTCTTCCATACACCTTATGTGCCATCTCTTTAGTGACTTTTCCTTTTCTAAATCCAGGCGCAGAAAGTTTTCCTTTTTCTTTGTTGTATACCTTGTCTTCTGCCTTTAAAAACTCTTCTTTTCCTACTTCAATTGTGAACTTTGCTTTGTTTTCACCGATTTTTTCAACTTTACAACTCATTTAACTACTATAATAAGCAATATTTTATCTACTACTTATCCACTCCTTTTATAATATATAATGCAATACAAAACTTCCATTCGTAAAACTAGAACGGTCACATTTTACTAATTATACCATAATATAGCCTTTTTTCGCAAATAAATATGTTGGGATTTAGGCCAAAATCAGCCTATATACCCATCTTCAAAAAGTTCATCGTAGTATTTTCTTTGATTAGACATCTTTGTCAAGTCTTCTTC
>DGGU01000003.1 GCA_002392345.1 Lachnospiraceae bacterium UBA3866 | reverse complement strand
TAGAGCACTTGGCTACGGACCAAGGGGTTGGGGGTTCAAGTCCTCTCACGCTCGCTAAAGCCACATCATATGTGGCTTTTTTTAATTGTAAATTATTGTAAAATGTAGTAAAATATTTATATTAGGCGGTTTGCATCTTCGCGAACTTTTATTTTGTTGTGAATATGCAAACTTAGTTTTGTATTGAAGTAAAAGGTTAATTATGTCACTTAGATCAGTTAGGCAAACTGGAGATGAGATTTTAAGAAAGAAGTCTAAAGAAGTAAAGGACCTTACTCCTAGACTTAAAGATTTGATTGTCGATATGAAAGAGACGATGAAAAATCTTGGTGGCTGCGGACTTGCTGCGGTTCAAGTTGGTGTGCTTAAAAATATTATAGTATGTGCACCAAATGAAGAAGAAGAACCTATAGTTCTTATCAATCCAGAGATCTTAGAGAAATCTGAAACTATGGTTGAAGATAGTGAAGGTTGCCTTTCTGTAGAAGGGTATAGAGGCAAAGTTTTAAGGCCTAAAAGTATAGTTGTGAAAGCCAAAGATGAAAAGATGAATGACATAGAGTTTGATGCGGAAGACTTCTTAGCAAGGATAATCTGCCATGAAGTAGACCATCTCAATGGAGTGCTCTATACAGATAAAGTTGTAGAAGGAACTTTAGAAGAGATTAAAGATGATGATGCAGGTGAAAAGGAATGAACATAGCATTTATGGGAACGCCAGATTTTGCTGTGCCGACTCTTGAAAAACTTCATGAAGATAGAGATATATCTATAAAATATGTTGTCACAAAATATGATTCTAAATCAAAAAGAGGACAAGAGATTATATTTTCACCTGTTAAGAACAAGGCGTTAGAATATAATATTGAGATTTTACAACCATTAAAAATAAAAGATGACAGAGAGGTTATAGCGAAACTTAGAAATGCTGACCTTGATTTTATAATTGTTGTAGCATATGGTGAGATATTATCAAAAGAGATTTTAGACATTCCAAAGTGCGCATGTATCAATGGACACGCATCGCTTCTGCCTAAGTATAGAGGGGCATCACCTATACAAAGTGCAATCCTCTATGGCGATAAAGTGACAGGAACTACAAGCATGCTTATGGATGTTGGACTTGATACAGGAGATATCTTAGAACAAAGTGAGATAGCGATTGAAGATAAAGAGACATCTGATAGTTTGTTTGAAAAGTTATCGTATCTCACAGCTGATACAGTATATCACACAATTAAAAATTTTGATAAGATAGGGCATGTAAAACAAGATGATAGCAAGTCTTCAAAATCATGTATTATAAAAAAAGAGTTTGGAGAGATAGATTTTAAGAATGAGGATGCCGCTTATATAGAAAGGAAAGTTAGGGCGTATACTTCTTGGCCATCAGCTTATATATATATAGATAGTATACAACATAAGATATGGGATGTTGATGTTATAGATAGTGATGTTAATCTTGATGGTGCTTTAAAAATCACTGATGACGTGTATGTACTCGGAAAGGAAATCTATGCAAGATGTAAAGATGGTATCATCAGAATCAATGAAATTCAAAAGAGCGGTAAAAATAGACTTAAAGCGAGAGACTTCATTAATGGCTTAAAAATATAGGAGGTATGTAGATGTATTATTATCCGTTATTTTATGATAGAACTTATATTTTGGTACTGATTGGTGTTATATTTACAATGATAGTTCAGACTTATATGACTTCTACATTTGCAAAATATGAAAAAGTAGAGTCAAAATCAGGACTAACAGCGAGTGAAGCATGTAAAATCATATTAAATAGTAATGGCATAAATAATGTCGCTATAGGTCATGTGGCTGGTAATCTCACTGACCACTATGCACCAACAAAGAAAGAACTTAATCTATCTGACACTACATATAATAGCAGAAGTATAGCTTCTATTGGTGTGGCTGCTCATGAGGCTGGTCATGCTATACAAGATCATAAAAATATGTTTTTACTAAACTTTCAGATGGCTGTGATACCAGTTGTTAATTTTGCCTCTCAACTTTCTATACCAGTCATTATTATTGGTATAATACTCGGGGCGTTCAACCTTGTAAAGATTGGCATCATACTTTTTTCGGCGACACTATTTTACCAGCTTATCACTTTACCGATAGAGTTCAATGCATCTGATAATGCAATCAAAACTTTAAGAGCCAATGGTCTTATGGATGAAGCAGAACTAGATGGTGTAAAGAAGGTACTCACAGCGGCAGCATTTACTTATGTGGCAGCAGCTGCAAGTACTGTACTTCAACTTTTAAGATTTGTAATACTCGCAAAAGGAAGTAGGCGTAGGAATTAATTGATGACTGAGTCTAATTCATACAATGTAAGAGAATTATCATATAAGATTCTTTATTGTGTGCTCTATGATAATAAGTTATTAAATATTGCCTTTGATGATGTATTATCACTATATGATATATCTAATGAAGATAGGTCATATATTAGAAGAGAGTGCGCAGGGGCTATTGAGAATCTAACTTACATAGATGAAGAGATACAGAAATATACATTATTCAATATAAAGAAAATTCAAAAAGAAGTAATGATCATTTTGAGAATTGGCGTGTATGAACTTCTATATATGGATAAAGTTCCATCATATGCAACTATAAATGAGTGTGTAGAATTAACTAAAAGAATCGTAAAAAAGTTTTCAAAATATTATAAGAACCAACATAGATATGTCAATGCTGTCTTACGAAAGATTGATAAAGAAGCGGGGAAGGTCAGCATAAATTCTCCCGACAAGATGGCTGTTAGTAAATATTGTTATTTTAGAATTTATAATGATAATGAAGCACTTGTTTTAAACGAACTAAGAGAAAAAAAGCTAGATTATAAAATCTATAGTGGTGCACTTAATTTTAAGTATTCTAAGGTATATAGTTTAGATAATTATAAAGATATAATCGAACTTGGTAATTTTAAAGATGGAAACATATTGATATCTGATGCTAGTTCAATCTACCTTACGGATGCACTTTCTTATTATATAAAAGAAAGGGAGAAGAGAATTAAGAGCAAAAATCAAAATGCTGTTTCAATGATGAAACTACTTGATACCTGTGCATCGCCTGGTGGCAAGATATTAAATCTTATAGATATTATCTATAACGATTATTATTACTTCTATGCTGAGGCAAGGGATATAAGTGATGAAAAGATACTAAAGATATGTGAAAATGTCAATCGTTTAAAAGTGCTTGATCTTAATATGAAGGTGAAAGATGCAAGCATCTATGATGAACTAGATAAAGATAAATTTGATGTAGTTATATGCGATGTACCTTGCTCTGGTCTTGGAGTTATATATAAAAAACCAGATATAAAGTATCATTTTAACGACGAAAAACTCAGATCACTTGTTTTACTTCAGAAAAAGATACTGAGTACATCAAGTAATTATGTTAAAAGTGGCGGCGTACTTTCATATTCAACTTGTACAACAACCAAAGAGGAAAATGAAGATATTATAGATGATTTTATGAATTCGAATAATCAATTTAAGAAAATATATGAAAAACGAATTGAACCTAATGATGAGAATTTGGCAGACGGATTCTATATGTGTTTTCTAGAAAA
>DGGU01000034.1 GCA_002392345.1 Lachnospiraceae bacterium UBA3866 | reverse complement strand
TTGATATAGATGCTAATGGTATAGTCAATGTATCAGCTAAAGATAAAGGAACAGGAAAAGAAAATCATATAACTATCACATCTGGGTCTAACATGAGCAAAGATGATATCGATAAGGCTGTTAAAGAAGCTAAAGAATACGAAGCAAAAGATAAGGAAAGAAAAGAAGCAGTCGAGATAAGAAACAATGCAGATTCTATGGTATTCCAGACAAAGAAGACACTTAACGAGCAAGGTGCTAACATCGATGCAGGCGTTAAAGAAAAAGTTGAAGCTGCTATAAAAGAACTTGAGGATGCTATTAATAAGGCTCCTATAGAGACTATCACTAAAGAGCAGGCTGAAGAGATAAAGAAGAAACAAGAAGAACTTATGAAGGCAGCCGAGGAAGTATATAAGAAGGCCTATGAAGAAGAGATGAAGAAGCAACAAGCAGGAGGTCAAGCAGGAGCAGGCCCTGATCCAAATGCAGGCGCAAGTGACTCAAATGCCAGTGGTGGAAATAGCAACCCAGGCGATGATGTTGTAGACGGCGACTTCAAAGAAGTATAATAAATGTAGCATTTTTTTACAGGCTAGGGCGTGACCTTAGCCTGTATTTTATTGCCTTTAATTGACAAAGGATTATATAAATGATAAAATAGATAAAATAGGTCTCGTAAAGAGATCGTGTTTCAAGATGCTTTCATAAAAGCTATTATTTTTATTGGGGAAAGAATGAAGAAAAGACTTGGCATTATAATAAGTATATGTTTCATATTGATTCATACGACTATGGTATTTGCTGGAGAATGGATCAAGACAGGCGATAACTGGCAATACAAAGATGATAATGGAACACTTGTGGTGTCATCATGGAAAACTATAAAGGTCGGATTAGCGTACAGCATGTACTATTTTGATGAGAATGGTTATATGTGCACTGGCCTTAAGAAAATAGACAATGATATATATGCATTTAATGAAAATGGCACTCCAAAAAGTAATTCATCTATAGTGATAGATGACGAAGAGTATGAGACAAAAACTAAAGGACTAGTAGAGGGCATACCTCTTAATATTGATATAGAATCTTATAATGCGAGAATTCTTGCTGAACGTAAAGCAAAAGAGGAATCGAAAGTTCAGGCAGAGGCAGAAGCGAAAAGGATACAGGAATCAATAGCAAATAGAACGCCAGAGGAGTTAGCCCTTATCGCAGCATCAGAAGCTGCAGAGATTGCAAAAGAAGAATCTATAGCAGCGGCAGAAGAAGCAGCAAGAATTGAGAGATACAATAACACTATAAGAATAAGTAGGAAAACACAAAGCTCTGTAACCGTGAAAGGTGAAGATGGTGGCAAGGTGACAGTATTTTTGCTTATACCAGTTCTTGAAGGTGGCAACGCTGAAGCTATCAATCAAGTGTTAGCTGATAAGATTAAAAAAGAAGTATATCTTATATATGAAGAAAAAGCAGGAAACACTAGATCAAAATTATCTTATAAGTCAAAAGATGTGATTCTCACACACGACCTTGATAAAAATCTTTTGACTTTTAGATATGTCAATGCGGATAGATGGAATATGTTTACACTATATATGGATACTGTATCATTAAATATGTGGTCTGATTATTAATGTTATTTTATTTGTATAATGTCTTAGCATATGGGAGGATACCATGGCCAATAGAGAGGCAATAGTAAATGCACTCGGCGAAGCAAGAGAACATCTGATTCTCAATAAATACAATGAAGCTATGATGCTCATGGCTCAGATTACTATTGACGTGATAGAGCATCTTACTGATGAAGCGCTTATAGTGTCAAAGGGTTATGCAGAAGATCTTAAAACTCTTGAGAGCGTAGGAATTATCGCCGCTGATACAGCTCATAATTTTGAGACTGTGATTATAAGTGGTGTGCAAGCACATAATGGTGTAGATATACCAAAAGATCATGCGGAGGAAGCACTGCAGGTGCTTACCAATGAATTAGATCTCATCTTTAAAAATGAAGATGCTTTGCCATCAATGACTGATAATCTTGAAGAGAAGGCAAAGTTCAATGCAGATAATAGCGATGCAAAAGTGTTTGAATATAATGAAGACGAAGAAAAATCATATCCAGGTGATTTTACTAGAGATATGTCAACAGATGCCCCTGCGTTTTTACAATCTGAAGATGATGTAGACTTCAGAAAGAAAGAGATGATGCGAGAGCAGATGCTTAATTCAGTTAATGAAAAGCCAAAAAGAAGCAAGAGAAAGCTTGTGGCTATCATCATACCTATAGTGGTTGTACTACTGGTGGTATTTGTAGTGAGAGCGGTTGTGGGTCTTTTCAATAAACCTGAAGTTGTAGAAGAGCCAATTATAGAAACTACAGAGTATGTAGAGCCAGAGACTATTGAGACAGAACCTATAGAGACAGAGCCACCGCTACCTGCCGAAGCTGGATATTATAATGTCACAGGTGATCTTGTAAAGATAAGAAGTGGCCCAAGTACTGAAGATACAAGAGTATATGGCACAGTAAGTAGAGGCGATAGAGTACAAGTTAGATCATTTTTTGATAATGATTGGGCTATAGTTAATTACGAAGGCAACGATGCATATATATCAAGAAAGTATATAGTGAAAGATGAGACTATCTCGCAATCATCATTCCAAGATTAATAGACAGAAGGTATAGTAGATGCAGTTTATAAATAAGATAAAAGATGACGATGAACTTAGTTCAGTATATCATATAAAAACTAAATCACAAGCCACAGCCAAGACAGGCAAAGAGTATTTTAATGTTCAACTTGAGGACAAGACGGGTGTGATAGACGGGAAGATTTGGGATGTAGCATCACCTGGAATCGAAGAATTCTCAGCCAATGATTTCTGTTTTGTAGAAGGTGAAGTGATATCTTATAACAATCAGCTTCAGGTAAAGATAAAGAGGATTAGAGTTGCTGATGAGAATGAATATCATACTGATGATTATTTCGCGACATCAAGATATGCTAAAGAAGATATGGCCAAAGAACTTGATAATCTCATATCATTAGTTCACAACAGTAATTATCAGAAACTTCTCAAATCATTTTTCATAGAAGATAAAACTTTTAGAGAAAAATTTTTGTCACACCAAGGAGCTAAAGTTGTGCACCATTCTTTTATAAGTGGATTGCTTGAGCATACTGTGTCTACAACGAAGCTGGCAATTGCAATGGCCAAGAATTATGATGACTTAAATTTAGATCTTATTATCACAGCATCACTTCTACATGATATAGCAAAGATTGATGAGATATCATCATATCCTAAGAATGAGTATACTGATGAAGGCTATCTGATCGGGCATATAGTTATGGGGTATGAGAAGGTTAAAGAACGAATCAACAAACTCGGTGGATTTGATGTTAACGAAGAAAATGAGTTGTTGCATACCATACTTGCTCATCATGGGTCTACAGAATTTGGATCACCAAAACTTCCTATGATCATGGAAGCATACCTTGTATCTCAGGCTGATAATACTGATGCAAAACTTGAGATTATGAGAGAGGCCATCAAGAATGCTAAAGTGACCAATAAGATGGATTCCAATGGCTTTGTAGATAATAACAAATTCGTTGGAACTCGTTTCCGTGAGTCAAAATTATAGTATATGATCAATTTTATAGATGGAAAATTAAAAGAGATCTTAGAAAATAAAATTGTCGTTGAAACGGGAGGCGTTGGATACGACATTTTTTTTCCATCTTCCAATTTTAAAAACTTACCTGCAATAGAAGAGAGCATAAAAGTATATACCTATATGCATGTGAAGGAAGATGAGATGTCTCTATATGGCTTTTTAACTCGCGAAGACAAAGAAATGTATCTAAAACTCCTTACAGTCAATGGTGTAGGGCCTAAGGGAGCTCTCAATATCATCTCAACGCTTGGATTTTCTACTCTTGTGAAGGCAATCAGCAGCGAAGACAGTAAACTTATAGCAAGCGTCCAAGGTATAGGAAGTAAGACTGCAAGTAAGATATGTATAGAACTTGGCGACAAGGTTCGTAAGATGAATTTTGAAGGAAAGATTGATATTATCAAGGCCAATAACGAAGCAAATGAAAAAATAAGTGCTATAAAAGATGAAGTAACAGAAGCTTTAGTAAAACTTGGGTATAAAGAGAGTAAGGCACGAGAACTATTGTCAAGTATAGAAGTAAATGGTAATGAATCAGCAAGTGATATATTAAAACTTGCATTAAAACAAAAACCGTAGATAATATATGAAAAAGAAAATTTTAAATCTGAATAGTACAGCTGAAGAAAGAAAGGACGATGCAAAACTTCGTCCAGCTACACTTTCTGAGTATGTAGGTCAAGAGCGATTAAAGGCTCAACTTAGAATCTACATAGATGCAGCAAAAAAACGAAGTGACCAACTTGATCACTGTCTTTTTTATGGGCCACCAGGACTTGGTAAGACCACACTTGCATATATTATTGCGAATGAGCTCAATGTCAACATTAAGACTGCGAGTGGACCAACATTTGAAAAGCCAGCTGACATAGCATCGGTGCTTTCTAATCTTGAAGAGGGTGATGTGCTTTTTATTGATGAGATACATCGCATCAATAGTGCGGTTGAAGAAGTATTGTATTCTGCTATGGAAGATTATTATATAGATATAGTTCTTGGAAGTGAAGGCACAGCACACTCTGTTAGACTTGATCTTCCAAAATTCACTTTGGTTGGAGCTACTACTATGCCAGGTCTCTTATCAGCACCACTTAGAGATCGTTTTGGAATTATATCTAAACTTGAATACTATGAAGATAGTGAACTTGAGATGATAGCAAAAAGAACTGCAAAGGTTCTAAATATAAAGATAGATAAAGATGGCGCGAAAGAGATAGGTATGAGATCTCGTGGTACTCCTCGTATCGCGAATAGACTCGTGAAAAGAATCAGAGATTTTGCCGAAGTAAAATATGATGGTATCATAACGAAGAAAGTTGCAGATGAGACACTTGATGAGCTTGATATAGATAAGCTTGGACTTGATGAGAATGATAGAAAGTACCTTCAAGTTTTGATTAGCAATTCAAATGGTAAAGGCGTAGGAATAGATACCTTGGCAGTGACTCTTGGTGAAGATACAGGAACTATTGAAGAGGTGTATGAGCCATTCCTTATACTTAAGGGACTTATAAAAAGAACCAAGCAAGGTAGAGTTGCGACAGAGCTTGCCTATAAGCACCTAGATCTGCCTTACCAAACTACTTTCTTGGTATAGAAATAGTATTATAAAATTTAGGGCACCTCGAAAAACTCCGTTTTTCGAGTGTGTGCCCAGCTGGAACCTTAAATTCGTCGCATTTTATGAAAGCAAGCTTTCAAAAATGCACCCCAAGAGTACTTTGTCGCTTCGCTCGGGCGCTCTTTTTAGAGGTTCCCTATATATACTTATTATAGTAGACTTGGGCTTTTTAGTCAATAAATAATAAGTCATTTTCACAGATTTGCCAGATTTTTCATAAAATCTTAAAACCTTTTATTGAAAGTGTCACAATATTATATAATTTTTTATAGGAGGGCAGATAAAGGAGGCGCTTTATGAAAGATAAAGCAAAAAAGAATTACGCCACGAAGATTAGACTAGGCTATGTTCTAAAAATTTTACGACAGCAAAACGGATTGTCTGTCAGAAGACTTAGTTCACTATTTGACGATCTTAACTTCCCTGTTTCTATCAAAACTATCTACAAGTGGGAAAGCGACACGATTACTCCTGACATAAAATCACTCAATGTACTTTCTACGATATATAATGTCGGGGTCGAAACCTTCTTTAACGAAAGATCTCACATCCAAGCATTAAGCGATTCTGAATTAAAACTCATATCTTATCTTCACACTGTGAAATCGTTTAAGAAGATGGTTCTCTTACTTGCAAAAATTGATGAGGAGAAAAGTGTTTATGGAAACTAAACTCTCTATAAGACTTAAAACTCTAAGAAAAATCACACACCTTTCTACTGATGAAGTCATAGAAAGATTAAAAAATAACAATCTTGACTATAGTTCACAAAGTCTATACAAATGGGAACAAGGCAATGCTGTCCCCTCTGTAAAAACTCTATACGTTCTCGCTAAAATTTATCAATGTAATATCTCGTATCTTATTGCTGAAAATGATGTTGAATTTAAAAAGGTCAACTCTTACGAGATGACCATACTTAGACTTTACAGATCAGATTTTCTTTTTAGAAGCACAATCAGTCAGCTTATACGATTCATAGATAAGACCAAAGGATAAATTTTTAAAGGCCCCTGTATCTTTTAAGGGGCTTAATGAAGCTATATTAGGTCTTCAATTATCTTAAGAAAATCTTTCACGCCTTCTTTATCTTCTGCAGAAAATGGTATGATAGTACAATCATCGCTTGCCCCTATAGATTCTCTTATAATTCTCACATTGTAATCTACTTCTCTTTTTTTTATCTTATCAAGTTTGGTAGCAATTATAATCGGTTCAAAACCTGTATTCGTAACTATCCATTCATACATCTGCCTATCTTTGTCGCTTGCAGGATGTCTTATATCAATTATCATTATAATCTCTTCTATCATCTCACTCGTTGATAAGTATTTATTGACGAATGTGGCCCAAGCGTTTTGCTCAGAGGCACTCGCTTTTGCAAATCCATATCCTGGCAAGTCTACTATATAGAACTTATCATTCGCAAGATAATAATTGATAGTCCGTGTCTTTCCTGGTGTAGATGATGTATGAGCATAGTTCTTTCTATTACTTACAGCATTGATGAAGGATGACTTCCCTACATTGGATCTCCCAACTAATACAAACTCTTTAAAACTGTGCTTTGGAATCTTAGAGTTTAAGCCCACCACCTTATCAAGTTTTATATCATTTATCTTCATTGCAATAGATTGTTTCTAAATGTAAATTCAAGCCTTTCTTCTCTTTTATAATTATCTAAGGCTATGCTAATTAGACGATCTATAAGCTCTTTATATTTTATGCCCATAGGTTCAAAAAGATAGTAAGATAGAGAGCCTGGTATAGGATTTATCTCATTGGCATATATATGGTTAGTATCCTTATCTATAATAAAATCTATCCTTGAAACTCCAGTACAGCCAAGGTACTTAAATATATCTTTTGCATATTTCTTTATCTCTTCGCCTATTTTTTCGTCTATATCTGCAGGGATTTTACGCTTTAAACTTGCCATGCCTGATTTTGCCCCAACACCTACACTTTTAGTTCCTTTTCCCATTTTTGATCCATTACTAACCTTACCACCTTTACCACCGCTCATATACTTATCAGCAAATGAAAGTATCTCATCATTTCCAAAAGGCTCTTCTAAAGCACTTGTAATCGCATCAAATTTATCGCCAAGTACTGCACAATTTATCTCACGCAAATTTTCTATAGCCTTTTCAACTAAAACTATGCTCGCAAAAGAAAAAGCTAAATCAAGTGCATCTCTAAGACTTTCTTTATCTTTAGCCTTCTTAATCCCGATACTTGATCCAAGATTGACAGGCTTTACTATCATAGGATATCCTATCTTTGACTCAAGCATACTAACTAACTTATCGATATCATCATAATCATTTTTATCAATACGAACTGCGTCTATAACAGGTATGCCAAGAGACTTCACATATTCTTTCATAACATACTTATCCATACTAACTCCCGCTGCTAGAACATCAGGTCCAACTACTGGAAGATTTAAAGTGTGCAAGAATCCTTGTAGATTGCCATCTTCGACATTAGTTCCGTGGACAACCGGGAATGCAACATCTATTACTTGGTTTATAGAACTCCCAAAAAATCCACTGCTTACACTTCTGATATAAGTATTATTTTTTTCTTTTACAAAATAGACATTGGTGCAGCTGCTTAAAAGTGATTTTATATCTTTATAGTTCTTAGAATCGATGAGCAAGTTTTCTTTTGAAAAATAAAAGTCTCCTTTCTTATCAACATACAAAGGGATGACATTATACTTTTCATTATCCATGTTTTCAATTGTCTGAAGTGCAGATATGATAGAGACTTCGTGCTCTGTCGATCTACCTCCGAAAATCACTGCCACATTCAATCTCATAATTACTCCTTAGCTCCTATTCTAATAATTATCTGACAAATCATTTTCAAGTAAGATTACCTTTTTACCTTCGATGCTCTCTCTTACAAAACTTATTGCATCCTCAACTTTATCAATGCATATTACTTTTTCATCTGTCATACTTTTTTCAAAGCCATTTTTAAGTGGTATCTTATTGGTATGTCCAACTACTATAGCATAGTCCACTACCTCACCTGCATACTTTGCAAAATCTTCATTTTCAAGATCTTGCTTATCATTAAGTTCAACCATACCAGGTGTTATAATTATCTTTTTATACCCATCAAAGGTCTTTAGTACATCTATAGCGTTTCTTGCACCTTTAGGATTAGAATTATATGCATCATCTATTATAAGATTATCCTTGTCATAACTAAGAAGCTGTAATCTATGTGCCACTGTCTCTATATTTTCTACTTCTTTTATTATATCTTCTTTTCTCACCTTAAGAAGCAATGCATAAGATATGGCCGCCACAAGATTGACTACATTATAATTACCAAGCAGTCTTGTTTTTATCTTTATTTCATCAAAATCATTAATTGTTGATTTAAAGTAAAAAGTAGTTCCGTCACTTCCGCCAGATATATTAGCTGCATAGAAATCATTATCCGGATTTAGCCCATAAAAATATACCTTTTTATTAGTAAAATTATAACTTTCTGCCTCTTCTCTAATTAGCCCATTATCACCGTTAAGAAGTATAATACCTTCACCCCATTTGTCTATTATTATATCTTTATGTGACATACTATCTACTAGCTCAAACTTAGTTTTAAGCACATTGTCTATCGTCTTAAATGTATCTAGATGCATGTTGCCCACATCAGTAATTATACATCCATAAGGTGATACTATATTGCATATCTCTTTTATATCGCTAACTCTTCTTGCCCCCATCTCACAGACAAAAATTTCGTTTATATTCCTAAGTTCATTTTTTATAGTGAGAGTAGCTCCCATGGCAGTATTAAAACTTTCTGGTGTCATACAAGTTGAATACTTTATCTTAAGAAGCCTATCTACATAATGCTTCACACTGGTTTTTCCAAAGCTTCCTGTAATACCTATCGTATATAAATCCGTATTTCTATCTATTATATTCTTAGCCTCATTCATAAAATTTCTTCTGAAGCCATTTTCAATAGGCAATAATATGAGATATGCTATGAAAACTATAAGTGGCGATAGCGCAAGCCCATACATAGCATACTTTAGCCCAAATTCATTTTTATATACCAAAGCAGGAATTAGTGTAAGTATAAAAAATACTGAGCACAAAAAAATGAGCCTTATTACCCTTTTTGTATAAACTAATTTCTTTTTCCGCTTTCTTGGTAAGTTTTCTATAAGAAGTCCAAAAATTGAAATTATAACTACAAAATATGCTGGAATAAAATGAAGCTCATAATAAAGTATAGCTGATATAAGCATAACAAGGTTCATCACGAAAGAAACTTTATTCTTCTTATACCATAGTAGCTGTTGATCAAGATTATAAGAATTAAGTTGTATGATATGCACTTGCGAAAGTAAGGTAAGTGCCATGATAACTACGCAAGCTATCAAATATCTATAGATATACATTAGTTATTCTTGTCCCACTCTTTTATTCTTGAAGTTGCTTTATCGAACTTGAAGCTTATCTCCCCAGTGCTACCATTTCTATGTTTAGCTATAATTAAATTGATAGCATCTTGCTTTTCTTCTTCTTTCGGTTTACTTAAAAACATAATTACATCTGCATCTTGCTCTATAGCTCCTGACTCACGTATATCAGAAAGCTGAGGTTTCTCATCCTTTCTATTTTCTACTTCACGGCTTAATTGCGAAAGTGCTACTATAGGGACATTTAAATCCTTGGCAAGTCCTTTAATGTTTCTTGATATCTCAGCTATCTCCTCCTGTCTTGATTGAAAACCATTTCTACTATTGCTACTATTTCTATAATTAGTCCCTGCATGCATAAGTTGGAGATAGTCGATAAATACTATATCAAGCCCTTCTTTTTTTTGTATCTTCATGCACTTGTTTCGTAGATCCGCTATAGTAACATATGAATTATCATTGATGAAAAGTTTTTTATTCTCAAGCATCCTTGCTGCTTCAAGAAGATCGTTCATCTTCGCATCACTAACTTTACCCGATCTCATATCAGTACTTGATACTCCACTTAAATCAGATAAGATCTTTTTAACAAGCTGTGCCTTTGTCATCTCAAGTGAGAAAAACGCTGCACTCACATTTTCAACACTACATATATTATATGCAAGATTGAGCGCAAATGTAGTCTTTCCCATGCCAGGTCTTCCTGCAAGTATAATCATATCAGTCCTCTGAAAACCTGCGGTCATCTCATCAAGTTGTCTATATGAAGTCTTGACTCCTGTTATGCCACCAGGTGTCTTGATAGCTTCCGCAATATCGTCGAATATTGAAGGAAGAAGCGATGAAGCTTTCACATAACTCTTATCATCGTTAGAAGAACTTAATTTGTAAAATTCGTCTTGTGCTACATTGCAGATCTCATCTGCGGACATTTCACTGCCACTGCATTCATCTATTATTCTATTGGATGTCTCTATTGCCTTTCTTAAGATATATTTCTCTTTAATTATATTGCAGTAAGACATCACATTGGTAGAAAATGCAGCATCTTTTAATAAATCTGCAAAATAACTGTCAGAAAGAGAACTTTCAGTTATACCTTCTCTCTTCCTTGCCCTATCTCTTATTCTCTCAACTTTCTTAGACATAATTCTAAGATTAGTCTTCGCTTGGTCTTTTACAGTGATAGCATCAGCATCTTGTCCTTCTAATTTAAGTTCTCCTATGCTATGGAACACTGCGCTGTTCAGAGAATCATAAAACATCTCACTACTTATAGTAGCGAAGACTTCATCGATCACCTCATTGTCTTGAAGAAGGCAACCGAGAACCGCTCGTTCGGCCTCTAAATTATGTGGCATCCTATTACTTGCTTTTTCTAGTATATCGCTAGCCATTATATTTCAGTAACCTCCAATTTTATAGTTGCTATGATATCCTTATGTAATCTTATCTTTACATCATACTTACCAATATTTTTGATGCTCTCATCAAGCAATATATCTTTCTTATCAATATCTAATTGTACCTTACCCTTAATTGCTTCTGCTATCTCTTTAGAAGTTATAGAGCCAAAAGTTTTACCATTGGCACCTGCTTTAATTCCTAACGTTATAACTTCTGATTCAAGTGTCAACTTATCATTACTTGCCATCCTTCGTATATTCTCTTCTTTCTTTTCTTCGTTTTTATTTTTTAATTTTAAATTGTTTAAATTTTCATTAGTTGCTGGAAGAGCTTGACCTTTAGCTATAAGCACATTCCTTGCATAGCCATCACTTACTTCAACTATTTCGTCTTTTTTTCCGAGTTTCTTTATATTCTCAAGAAGTACTACTTTCATTCACTATCCCCCTCCTCTTTTTCAGCCTCGTCTATAACGCCCTTTATCGCATCAATAACCTCATCATATGATTTTGCTACGATATCAGCCCCAGCTGAACTTCTATGTCCTCCACCACCAAGTTTCTCCATAAGAAGCTGAACGTTGACATCATCCATAGATCTACTTGAGATCATATATTTATCATCTTCTTTTGTTATGACAAAGCTTGCCTTAATGCCTTTTATGCCTACAAGTTCATTGGCTATCTCTGCTTTAGCAACAGACAATTCTATATTACTTGATGCATTTTCAATCTTTGCGATAGCATAGACCTTCTTATAATACTCAGTCTCTGATACTACTCGATTCTTAAGCATCTCAAAATCAGCGTCCACTCTTAAAAGTTTTCTAACTCGATCTGAATCTGCGCCTTTTTTCCTCAAAAATGCAGCCGCTTCAAAAGTCTTAGCTGATGTCTGATAAGTAAAATACTGTGTATCAACTACCATGCCTGCAAGCATAGTGTCACCTTCAAGCGGTCTTATCTTGGCCCTATCATCAAAATATATCATAACATCTGTTATAAGTTCACACGTAGATGATGCTCCAGCGTCTATATAAGATAAGATTGCATCATTAATTGAATTCTTGCCAACTCTATGATGGTCAAATACAACGATATCAAGCCCTTTATCAAAAAGTCTCTTTTCATCAGAGATCTTGCTTGTATTATGATCTACAATTATAAGAAGTGTCTCACTATCTGAGATACTAAGTGCTTCATCACCACTTATAAACATATCTTTACTATAATTATCGCTCTCTACATATTTATTTTTCATCTCTTCTACTGCGTTGGTAAGAGAATTGATAACTATATGAGCATCTTTGCCTAATTGCTTAGCCATGATGTATGCTCCTACGCTTGCACCAAATGAATCAAAGTCACCATTCTCATGACCCATAATTAATATCTGATCTTTGGTATCAAGTATCTCTCTAAATGAAGTAGCTTTAACTCTTGAACGAACTCGCACATTGGTTGTTGCAGATGCAGACTTTCCCCCATAGAAATAAGTCTCTTGTCCTTTTTTGACAACTGCCTGATCGCCACCACGGCCAAGTGCCATATCAATAGCAACTCTTGCAAGATCATGATTGCTCTCTACACTTTTTCCTTCATATCCTACACCAATAGAGAGAGTCAATGGTATGTTATCTCCGCCTATGATCTCTTTCGTCTGGTCAAGTATAGAAAATCTAGTTTCCATCATCTCTTCGATTGCTTTCTTAGTTGTAACGAAGAAATATTTATCCTTCTCAAGTTTCTTTATAACTCCGGTGTTATATGATATATATCTTGTAAGTTTCCTATCAACCATTGCTATAAGCATAGACGCTTTAGAATCTTCCATGCTCTCTGCAATCTCATAGAAGTTATCTATATATATAAAGCCTGTGACTTGCTTGTTATCATCAAATTCTTGCTTTAAGTCATAATAATCAGTCTCATCAGATAAGAAAAGCATCGTAAGTTTATCATTTTCATCATATATTTTATATTTCTTTTGATTGCTATCAAGTGAAACTTGCCTTAAGTGAGCTCTATACTTTCTATTCTCAAAAGAAGTAAGTAAGTCCACCTTCTCTTCGCTTATACTCATCAATATGTCGCTATTAAGTTCCACGAAGTATTCTTTTATATTTTTGCCAACTGATATCTCATTGGAAATTGATAGAAAGGCATCGTTAGCCCATAAGATTCTACCATCACCATCTAATACAGCATGAGGAGAGTCCATCTTATCATAATACAGCTTCTGCTTCTCAGCCACCTGTTCCGCTATCTTCATCAGTGATGAATTAAGATAATTAAACTTAACTAATCTAAGATACAAGGCAAAAAGAATATAGAAAAAAGTAAAAAGAGCCATTACAAGCCCTGCATTTTTATCAACAAAATACACTACCGTGACCGCAACGATTAGATATATTGCAAGTATGATTGGCCAATTTAGATATACATATATATTACCTTTTGAATTCAACTTTTTCATAAATATATATTTTAACACATTTTTCTAATAAATACTACTACTTTAAAGGGATTGATTTTACAATTAAAAACTTATATAATAAGTAATATTGTAATTTTTGACTACCCAATAGTAATATGGCTCCAAATGTCAATAACAAAAATCCATATAAGACAAGAGAAGGCGGTTGTACTTGCACGGTATTTGTACCTTATGATTGCAATAACAACTGTCCTTTTTGTGTAAATAAGAAAGAATATGCCGATACATCTAAGTTCAGTGCAGAGAAAATTATAGAAAGCATAAAAACTATAGATGAGATCACTCCACTTTGCGATTTTGTATTTACTGGCGGAGAACCTCTTGCCAATCTCGCATCACTTCAAAAGATGCTCGATGCAGTTCCTACAACACATAAAATCTATATCAACACCACTTTCCCTATTCAACCAAACATCTCCGGCGAAGAGATGCTAGCTTTTGTAGAAAAAAACAAATCTAAAATAACTTGCATCAACATTTCAAGGCATATCCGTCCTTTCGTCGAAGAATCGCCCGATGAACTTGTTGCTAATATACCAACCAAGAAAAGAGTTAATTGTGTCTTATATAGAAATTATGATAAAATAGATAAACTTTATGATTATGTAAAGAGATGGGGCAGATACCAGATACCTATACAATTTAGATACGACTATACTGAGACGACACCTGAAAATCTTTACGATGAAGAGCACGACCTAATACTTCAAGACCTCATGAATCATTTCACTTACATAGGACTAGATGGTTGTAGGATGAGAAATGGTTTCCATTTCAAATATTATATGGAAGAAATAGGCAAATGGGAGCGTATGACTTATCACAAGACTCTTCCATACTCCACTATAGAAGAAAAGGATCCCGAAAGTGGTATCACCTACAATATATTATATGATATACTTATAAAACAAAATGGTGATTTTCATTCTGACTGGGATAACACCCCACTTGATATCGATAGATATAGAAAGGTAGTCTTCGAACCTTACGATCTAAAATTCTTATATAAAAACGAAAAAGAATGGCTCGACTAGGCCATTCTTTTTTTCTTAATCACAATTAGCCTAAGCACTAGAAAAACTCCTCTTCTATGTCAAGGGCTATTGCATGATATATGGCGAGATGTTCTTCTTGGATTAGATAGGTTTCATTGATTGGAACTACTATGCTCACATCTGCTATGTCTTTGATCTTGCCACCATCAAAACCTGTGAGCGCTATCACTTTCATACCAACCGCTTTAGCGACAAAGGCTGCATTAACTACATTTTCCGAATTACCAGAAGTAGTGATACAAAGAAGCACATCGCCCTTCTTCCCTAGCGCAAGGGTAGAATTAGCATATACAAATCTCGGATCTTTATCATTGATATACGCAGTATTGGCACCAGCAAATGCTGTAATATCTATAGTAGGAAGTCCAACTTCAAGGTTATCTTTCATCTCTCTAAGTAAAATTCTTGTATTGGAAAGACTATTTTTATCCATATAATCTTCTATGGATTCTTTAAGTTTCTCTTCGAATTTCTCATCAATAGGTCTTTTCTTTTTAAAGCCTTTTATAAGTTCGCCAGTAAGATGAGATGCATCAGCAGAACTACCGCCATTGCCACAAATTAAAACCTTATTGCCACTTTTATAGCAATCTTTCATGTGTTCACATGCTTTCTCAATATCTATTTTGACATTCTTTAAAACTGCTCTTCTATCACACAATTCATCGATATAACTCATATACACTCCCTTATAAATGTATTTATATCTTTATAGACTTTATAATTAATTGGTAATATTTTTTGCGTCTCTTTTTTTTTATAGTACTCTACTTCACCTTCTCCAGTTAATACAAAGATCGGATTCACACCATATCTTTCTCCCGCTAGCACATCAATCCATTTGTCTCCTATCATATAAGAATTACTTTTATCAACTTGGCATTTTTCTACATTTTTTTTATATATCTTGTCTCTATCTTCTTCATACACAAGCTTTCTATCTATAAATCCCTTATCAATGTACTGCAACTTGCCATTTTTAAGGTCCTCTTCACACTTTAGGAACATCCCAATCATCGGCTTTCTACAATTGCACTCACATATTAGATTAAGCTTAGCATTCGGAGCAATTTTTCCATTATTGTTTTTGCCTGTAGTATGATGAGGGCAATAATAAAATCCATCTATTAACCCATCTAACTTATCTTGTAATAACATGTTGCTATAATGAGTATGCCATTCGTCAAAACGGCCTTTAGCTATGCCAGCTTGATTAGATATAACTACAAGTAGATAACCTTTCTCTTTAGCATATCTTAAACTTTCCTTTACTCCTTCTATCGGTCTAGTTTTTTCAAGCACTTCCTCATAAGGATATCTCTCACTGCCAAATGCTCCTTCATCATAGCATATGGTTCCATCTCTATCTAAAAACAAAATTTTTTGTTTTAACATCTCCATATATACTATATGATGCCCGCCTTAATAAGTAATGTCTTTATCTTCTTACCTGATACATAAGCTAAGACCATCTTAATAATATCCCCTGGTATGAAAGGAACAACTGCTGCAAATAACGCTTCACTAATTGTCATATGCATAGAAATTGTAAGCCACACAGTACCAAAAGCATATAAAACAACCGTTCCAACTATCATTCCAAGAAAACTAAAAAATGCACCCTCATATCTATCGCCTATGATTAATCCTTCAATAAGTGCAAGAAATATATATCCTATTATATACCCGCCTGTAGGTCCAAGAACCTTAGCAACGCCTCCAGTAAAACCAGTGAACACAGGAGCACCAATAAATCCAAGCAATACATAAATTATAGTACTGATAGTTCCATACTTACATCCAAGTAAGTATACAGTAAGATATATGGCAAAAGTAGCAAGTGTTATAGGCACAGGACTTATAGGAATGACGATTGAAAAAGGTGATACAACTGATATGATAGCTGCCATAAGAGCAACCATAAGATATGTTTTTAATTTCCCTTTATTGTTCATTTGCCATTTCAATATTTCCTTTCATCTTTTTATATTGATTAAGGCTTTCAGGTGTACCTATATCTATAAAATCTCCATCGCTAACTACACCACCTATAATCTTTCCTTCCTTTATCCATTGTGGCATAAGTTCTTTTTCTAATGACACTTCTCTATCTGGTTCTATCGATTCAATAAGACTTTTTTTCAATATGTATATGCCACCATTAATATATGTCTCATCCGCATGTTTGCCGCGACTTTTTACTTTTTCATCGAATGATATAAGTATGCCATCTTCTTTATTACCATTAGTTCTTTCTCCGCTATAATCAAGCCTTATAGTGCCGTATCTACTTTTATCTTCTATAGTTTTACAAGCTATACTCATGCTCGCATCTAATCTTAAAAAGCTCTCTTTTAATTTGTATAAGTCTGCCTTAAAAAGAGTATCTCCATTTAACACATATACATAATCATATTTTATCTTAGGTAAAGCTTTTCGAATAGCACCGCCTGTTCCAAGTGGCACTTCTTCTTCAGAATAGTTTACTTCCACGCCATAGAAATACTTATCTCCAAAATATGCTCTCACTTCGTCACTCTTATATCCTGTCGCAAAGATGACATTGGTAATCCTATATGACTTAAGATAATTGATTACATCAACAAGAAAAGGGGTATCTTCAAACGCTGTCATAGTCTTCTGTCTCTCCCCTATAACATCTCTAAGTCTTGTTCCTTTTCCACCACAAAGTATAATTGCTTGCATTATGCGAAATCTTCCTTTATTATATTCCACGCTGCATCAGTAGTAAATTTCCTATTGATGACTTTCTGAGTCTCTAATGATAGATTCTTTAATTCATCAAAATCATTATATAGTTTAAGTATGTCACCTGCGAAATCTGCTGCGTCATCAGTTATCTTCATAAAATACGATGCATCGACTATGCCTTCAGCACCGCAATTTGTAGTTATGATAGCTGCACCATTAGCCATAGCTTCTATAATCTTTCCTTTTATACCTGCTCCAAATCTAAGTGGCGCTATGACTATCCTTGTATTTTTATAAAGTTCTATCAATTCTTCATCAGATACGAATCCCTTTAATACATATCCTCCTTCGTTACATATATTAACTATCTCTTCAGTCGGATTAGACCCGACAACCACTACATTGATGTCCTTATTTCTCGCCCTTACTCTTGGCATGATACTCTCATGTAACCATTTTATAGCATCAACATTAGGGTCATGAGAGAAACCTCCTACAAAAAGGAGATCCTTCGTCACACTAAAATCTCTATATACTATCTCTTTCTCATCAAACATATAAGCATTGATTGCTTTCACTCTAAGACTATCATCAATTTTCTTAATCTCTTCTATCTCTTTGTATGAAGGATAATAACTTATGTCAGCCTTATAAAGTAACGAATACTCTATGCTTCTATAGTATCTGAATTCATCAAGTATCCTTTCTTCTCCCATAAGATTGAATTCTCTTTGAAGTCTCATATAGTGGAGATCATGTCCGTAATATATTATCTTGGCATACATATTTTGTCGTATGAAATCTATGTACTTTATAGCTATATGAGGACGATTTAAAAATACAAAATCGAAATTTCTCTTGTTGTCACTCAAGTATTGCCATAAGTTTGCTTGTATATCATTGCCATGTATTATCTCTATGCCAGCCTGTTCTAGCGCTTCGCCATAAGGTGAATTGAGCATAAAATTATCACCCATGAATTTTACGCTATAACCCTTCTCTTTAAAAAGCATCATGTATGAATATACTGTCTTAGAACCTGCGTCTTTATCCCAAGTTGGTACATAATGATCTATGAAAAGTATCGCCTTTTTATTTTGAGACCGTTCTCTTGCTCTAAAGAAATCAGGTACTTCGCTTTTAACTGACTGCTCTGTCAGTTCTTCTTTCCATTTCTCTTTTAATTTCTCTACATTAACCGTCTGATATGATTTGATGCTACTAGTATCATTTTCATCAGTGCCATTACTTATTCCTTCAAAATGAGTAACTACTGAAGCAGGTTGATACACAACCTTATATCCATACTTTCTCACTTCAAAAGCAAGATCCGAGTCTTCGCAATAAGCCGGTGTATATCTCTCATCAAAACCACCAATTATGTTCCAAAGATTTTTTCTTATCATAATTGATGCACCAGATATATAATCAACTTCTCTTACATAATTATACTTAAAGTCTTCTGGGTCATCTCCCCTTCCATAATTAGTGCCTGAGCCATCACTCCATATGATGCCACCAGCTTCTTGAAGTATGCCATCGGCAAATAAAAGTTTTGAGCCAACCATACCTATAGATGAGTTCTCATCTAAAAGTCTAACAAGTGCATCTATAGCATTATCATGAAGTTCAGTATCATTATTGAGAAAATATATGTACTCGCCTTTTGCAAGTTTTGCTGCTGCATTGCAGTTCTTTAAGAAACCAAGATTAATCTCGTTTCTATTGACCACAACATTGTCTACATACTTTGATATGTTTCTCGTAGTGTCAGTTGACACATCATCTGCAACTATAACTTCATATGGAATCTTAGTATGATCAGTTGTGTGTACTATAGAATACAGACATTTATATGTATATCTGATCTGATTATAACAAGGGATTATGATAGACACTTTAGGATTGTCACACTTAGGCAGGTCTACCTTTCCACATTCAAAATATGCATCCCCTATCATGAAATCTCCAACTATACGATTTCTTCCTTCGACAGTGAAATAAGTCTTAAGCATCTTAAACGGATGTCTCAAAGTTCTGTATACATACTTTACGATCTTATTGCGTGCTGTCTCTGGTGGCAAAAATTTCTCTGTAAATTTTTTAAGTTTTCTCGCAATCTTATATAGTACACCTTCTCTTTTCAAAAGAACCTTGTTCCTGTCTGCGAGAGCACCAACTTGATCTTGAAGATTCTTGATAATCTTCTCTAGATTAAATACATGAACATTAGTAAGTCTTATAATCTCATTTTGCTTATTGGTTTGATAATCTACAAGATTATTCTCACCGGTGATTCTCTCTAACTGCTCTCTAACTCTCTCAAGTTCTGTCTTCACGTAATATAACTTTGCATAACCTGGATTGATCTCATCGTATTTTACTACATCAAGGTTATTGATATTTTCATGCACTCTTGATTGAAATTCGTTTTCAGCTTCTTCATATCTCTCAGCATCCATATAGCTTATATCAAAATCTCGAACCATATCCCTAAAAGTGCTATATGAAAGATACTGTTTGCTTGACTTCCAAAAATATTTTAATATTCTAAATCTCAAAAAATCAACTTCTGTGGTATCATCTGATACCCATTCGCTATCTATGACATAGAGCTTATTATTAGAAACTATTACATTTTGGAAAGTGCAATCAAGATTATAATTTTGAAGCAAGCCACTAAACTTACCTATAAGTTTATACATGTATTCAGTAATTACTTCTTTTTCTTTCTCACCTTTTTTAATTCTATCAAGTATCACATCTGTAAGTATCTCTCCATCTATAAATGGATATACAGCATAAGCCTTTCCATCAATAGCTTCTTTGCTACTTACATATTCTATAGGTTTTAGGGTTATGATAGATTTGTTTTTAATCAGGTCTGTGCTTTCTACCATCTGCCTAACTTGATCATTGGCATCTGCATATACAGCCTTCTTTATAACCTTTTTTACTCCAGCACTATTTTCAATTATACTAGTTCTAAGTGCGAATTTCTTAGTTCGGTTGACATTATATTTTGCATATATAGTCTCGTATTTACCTTCATCAAGATTTTCACTTACACAATCAAAATATAATATATATGAATTGCAATACTCTTTGAACTTGCCAATAGCTATAAGATTCCTAGTCATTGCATTTTCATCTTCAAGTTTTGGTAGATATCTATCGCTGTAGATCCTAAGAGGAAATTTATACTCTGGCATAGGGTAATAAACTTTAAGCTTTGAAAGTGGATATTCTACTTTAATCTTTTTCTCTAAAGCCTCTATATCCTTATGTGAAAAAGTCAAAAGCTCTTCTTCTACTTTTGCGCCTGCTATAATGTCAAAAGAAGTTTTGTTATCAAAGGCAATTAAAACTCTACCTTTATCTTCAAGATAGCCTGATGATATAAACTTTATTATATCTTCGAGTTTCTCTCCAACTAGGCTGCCTATTTTTTTACTAAGTGAAGGTATAAGTACATAATCAAATTTTTTCCCTGCAAGTCTATCGCCCAAGGCTCTCACATCAACATCTATGAACTCTTTATATATGCTTACATTAGATGGCAGGCTTAAGTAGCCCACTGTCTTCTCCATCTCTTCAGTCTCTAATACTATAGATAGATGGCCAACTCGGCTTGCAAGAGGGAATATAAAATTATCATCTACATCACCAATGACAAGAATCTTGCTTTTTGATTCATCTTTACCATCAATGCACTCAAAATTCATCCAATCAAAAAGATTGATTGCATACTTCTGCTGTAGATTTTTGAGTTCTTGATTCATATAAAAACTTCTTTAACTAATTAATTATACTATTTATTGCGTTTTTTTACAACTGAAACGCTAATCTCTATAAAGCATACAATAAGTAACACTATAATATTAAACCACGTATCAGTCAAACTAAAATATGATTGCATAAACGAAAATAACATGTAATAACAAAGAAGTGAAAAAAGTACGGCAAAATAACTTCCTTTGATATTTCCTTTGTTATCTTCTATCATATATACATAATTTTCTAATATAGATCCTATATAACCTATAATAAAACAAAAAATCATAACCCCAACTATTCCAAAATCATAATAACTATCGTAGATCAATGTCTTAGTTGATAGTTCCTCTTTTATCACAAGATTAGGCGCTCCTATCGCAAATGGAAATAGCTTTTTCATAAAAGTAAGCGTGAAAAGCGGAACTAATGTCATCCTTCCAAAAGTGTGATGCTTCAGATTATTAATCATGTAATTAAGATTCTCATAATTATGTGCCACATACATATAAGGTTGAGCAATATAGATTGGCATATTACTGTCTTTCATCTCAAATATACCTTTAAGATATGCAACATCGTGTGCTCTATGCACCGTTATAAATACATATAATATAGATAATATCACTACAACTATGATAACGGCCAATCGATTCCTTCTGCTATTAAATATTTCAAAAATATCTTTACCATTTAAAATAAGTATAACAAAGACCGACAAAACTATACTCATTATCAGTTGACCCCTCGATAACATCAAGGCTGACAACAAGACAACATACATATAAGATAATAGAACGGCTACTCTTGATCTCTTGCTTTTTTCATGATGGTAATTACATATTGCAATCGATGGTATAAATACATAAAGCGATGTAATATAGTGAAGCATGTACACATGGAAAGTTGAATAAGCATGTGGTGTCGCTATGGTCATAAGAGGAATGAATTTAAGTTCGATCACTTCGATAACAAAAGCTAAAAAGGTAATTATAAAAAAGCATATCAGTATCTTTTCCTTCTGACTATAAGGCATCTCTTTTGAGTCATACATCCCTTTATAATTAGATAACGATAATTTCTTATCTTTAGAAAAATATGAACCAAGATACATAGAAAAATATGATACATATATTACCAGAAATGTCTTTATGCTATATTCCATTGAGAGAGCACTAAGTTTAAGTAGTGATACTCCAAAACCTCCTATAAAACCAAGCGCAAAAAGCCCTTTTATGGTAATAAGTCTTTTTTCTTTTCTAAAATCTATGACATATAAAAATATAGCAAGGGCTATCATCAATCCACTTGCTATAATGTTATATCTAAAATAATAAAGTACCATGCTTAAAGTATATATGATTGTATATATGATTAGCATACTACTCTGTTCCGCTACCAGCTGCACTTTCTGTTATGTCTATCACATTGCTACTTTCTACTATCTCGCCTTCCACAGACTCGTACTCTTCATTTTGTCCCGTCGTTGTCGGCATACTTATGACATTGGATCCACTCTCACCGATATTCTCATTCTCACGGCGAGGCCCAAATCCACCATCACGCATAGGCGAAGGCATTGGACTCTCATTTATCGTTATGATTACTTTTATAATATCAGTGCTACTTGTGATGCCCTTTGGCAATATCTCAGATGTCTTAAAGGTATATTCTGTATTCTCATCAAGTTCATCTATATTGATTGTAGGAAGGTCTTGCATATACATATTTTGCACTGCACTTTTTGGGCCATTAATCATTATATTAGATGGCACAACCTGAGCACCAGCATAGGTATATCCAGGTTTTACATTGCCCTCAACTACTGCATTAAGCACTATATTGGCACGAGAATTAAGTACAACAGTGTAACTAATCTCCTCTGCACTTAATGCAAGGCCTGCAGTTGAAAGTGCATTGCCCCCTTTATCATATACTCTAACCTTAGCGACTCCTGAGAAAATCTCTTCTTGATCAGTTAGTGGTATCTCTATACTTATATTACCTATGCTATCAATTGCCGCATTGCTTCCTGTTATATACACTACACTAGGGCTAAGTATGACATTGCCAACACTATGTCCAGCTCCAGCATCACCTTTTATCTCATATCCAACTACATATTCATTTCTCGACACATCATCAAGCTCAACATGAAGGTGGTCTGGTTCTGCCGAATAATTACTTATAAAATTATCGATATCGTTTAGGGCCGTTACATGTACAGGCAGATTAGTTGTTACATCCAAGTCTTTTAGATCTACAGTAACTTTAAAATCACTTTGCCTTACACGAGTCTGTTCATTAGACTTTACAAGATAATTGATCTTGACGACTCTTGAATCCTTAACTACATAAGTTTTATTTTGTTCAAGAATATAATCCTCATTCTCTAATGTTATTGGCACGTTAACAAAACCACTCACCATTGGATTAATTAAGTTTGTTATAAAAATCCAAAGTATGAATGCTATGCCAAGACTTAAAAGTTTAATTGAAAAATTTTCAGTTAGTTTTTTCATTATTATCTTCTTGTCCGTATATTAAATCAAAAAGTGTCTTAAGCAATTCCTTTTCATCATGCATTATCATTATTCTGCCTCTCACGCAAAGTGATACATTGCCAGTCTCTTCCGATACAACGATAGTAAGAGCATCTGTGACTTCAGATACACCAAGTGCAGCTCTATGTCTTGTTCCCAGATCTTTAGATATATTATTGTTATGTGAGAGCGGAAGGTAACATGTCGCCGCTTTTATGGTATCGCCAACTATCAGAACTGCTCCGTCGTGAAGCGGCGTGTTCTTTTCAAATATATTGATAAGAAGTTGTCTTGTCACTTCACCATTGATCGCGATGCCTGTTCTCTCATATTCTTCCAAAGTAAAGTCCTGCTCTAGAACTATGAGAGCTCCTGTCTTGACCTTGGCCATCGCAAAAGAAGCATCAACTATCTCTTGTATACTATCTTCACTTATCTTTTTAGTTAATTTATTAAAGTTAGGTAAGATTTTTGAAAACACCCTTTGACGTCCTAGGTGTTCAAGACCACTTCTAATATCATCTTGGAATATAATGATCAAGCCAAAAACTGCTATGTAAGATATACTACGCAAAATGGCAAGTATTACATTAAATCTACAAAGCATTGCTATAAGGATAAATATCCCTATAACAACCAATCCTCTAAGCAAAACCCATGCTCTCGTATTTCTAATCCACATAAGCACTGTGTAAACTACGAATGCAATAATCAAAATCTCTATTATACACGATGCTAACTCTAAACGGCTCAGTGTACTAAACACACTGAAAAGTTGCTTTAGACTACTTATTATATCAATGTCAATTAATACATAATACATACCATAAGTAGTATAGTGGATTTTTGAATAAAATACAAGTGAAAGTCCCATTATACATGCGGTTTTATTGAAAAAACGGCTCAAGTGTTGTATAATCATAATATGAGATTTTTCTTGAAAAATTGCATTGTTTTTTGCAATATTGTTTTTTGTTTGTCACTTTTTTCATGCAAAAACACTATATATTATTCTCATACAAACGACGGTGATGTAACTATACCTATAGCTAGTCTCGGCACAGATTTTGTGCTAAGTCTTGATGATATACCAAAATATGATGTAAATACCATACTTCCAGCACCTCTAAAAGAAGGTGTAGAACATCGAATAGTAACAGATATACAATCAAGGCTCATGGCTCTTGGTTATATGACTGAAGATAAACCTACTTCTTATTATGGTAGCACTACAACCGACGCTATAAAAAGTTTTGAAAGACAGCTTGGTCTCAAAGAAGATGGCCTATGTAGTCCAGATGTATATAGTGTCCTTATGAGCAACAACGCTCCATCATACTTTGCAATGAGGCACTATGAGGGTGAGGATATAAGACTTCTGCAACAGCAATTATATGAACTATGCTATCTCACATATGAAGACGATGTCAATGGTTATTTTGGTGCAAAGACAGAAAGAGCTGTAAAAGATATGCAACTAAGAAACGGACTTGCACCTACTGGAATCATCGATCTCACAACCTATAACTACATGTATAATGAACATGTAGTGGCATACACTATCAATGAATCATCAAGCATAGATGTTATAAGAAGATACCAACAAAGGTTAAAAGATCTCGGCTACTATTATTATGATTGTGATGGTGTCTATAGATATCTTTTTAAAGTTGCTGTCCGCACATACCAGCACAACAACTCTCAAATTGCTAACGGTTACATAGGACCTTCAACCAAACTTTCTCTAGATTCCAAGTTCGCAAAGCCTTTTTCTATCTTCCTTGGAAATAACAATCAGACAGTTAGAGTTATACAGACGAGACTTGCAGAACTAAAATATCTCGAACGCAATATTGTAAATGGTTACTTCGGCGCGTACACAGCTCAAGCGGTCGCTTACTTCCAAAAAAATAATGACCTACCTATAACAGGTTCTGTAGATTCAGCGACCTATCTCGCACTTAATAATGCAGAAGCAAAGCCTTCAACTGATGGCCCTATCAACAACCCTTCACAATATATCCTTGATACTGATGAGATAAGAAAAAAGCTTGCTGCTACTCAAGAAATTGGCAATGTTGAAGATCTCATAAGGACTGCCATGCTTAAACTTGGTTCAAAATATGTGTGGGGAGCACATGGCCCTGATACTTTTGATTGCTCTGGTTTTGTATATTGGTGCCTAAATCAAGTTGGTGTCAATGTCAATTATATGACAACTTATAACTGGAGATTCTGTACTCAATTTGAACGTATAGAGAAATTTGAAGATCTAATTCCAGGAGATCTTATCGTAGTTAATGGTCACATGGGCATCGTCACTGAAAATGATACCATTATCGACGCATCCGCAAGTAATGGTAAAGTAGTACATAGGGATCTTGATGAATGGTGGCGAGAAAGATTTATAATTGGTTTTAGGATCTTAGACGATAAAAATTCTATAACGGAGGGTGTATAAATATGACTGATCAGAAGATACTCATATGTGATGATGACTTTGATATAACAGAGACAACTGCCATATTCCTTAAACATGCTGGCTACAAAGTATTCAAATGTTATAACGGCAAGGAAGCATTAAGTTGTCTCCAGAAAAATCATATTGATCTTATAATCATGGATATCATGATGCCAGGGGAAGATGGACTAACCGTAGTCTCACGAATTAGAGAGACAAGTTCTATACCTATTATCTTTTTAAGTGCCAAGTCAGAAATCAATGATAAGGTTACCGGCCTTGATATCGGTGCTGATGATTATATGACTAAGCCTTTTGCCAAAGAAGAACTTATATCAAGAATCAAAGCAGTTCTCAAGAGAAGCAATATCACTACAGTAGAGAATGCCAAGGGACAATATACCATAGGCTCTCTTAAACTTGATAATAATGCCAAAGTTGTCACCCTCAACAAGAAAGAAGTAAAACTAACTCCTATAGAATATAAAATTCTATCCTTCTTTATGAAGAACGCTGGCAAAGTTTTATCATCTAATGATATATACAAAGAAGTATGGGAAGATAACGAAGCATACAACATAGAAAATACCATCGCTGTCCACATAAGACATATAAGAGAAAAGATTGAAGAAAATACCAAAGACCCAAAGTACATAAAAGTTGTATGGGGTATAGGATATAAAATGGAGGCAGTATAACCATGATGCGATTTTTGACAACTTTCGTAAATATAATTGCTGCAATAATAGCAATATTTACACTCTCTATGATTCAGATTGAATTCTCTCATAAAGACATCAATGCTATTATGTCATCTCGTTCTTTTGAGAGTACTGAAGAATTTAGCCAGATGCTTCACGAGAGGATAGACGAGACATTTACGCTCATCAATCTAAAAAAATCCTTTGAAAGCAACAACAGGCTTAATTATGATGCACTCGTAGCAGAATCTCTCGACAAAGAAAACGGTATCAAAAAATGGACCATCAACGATTGTCTTGACGAAGCAAAAAAACATGGTCTTATGATTGACACTGATTATAATGTAATCAGAAATGAGGATAGCACAACTATACCTTTTTCAAGAAGCAACTTGTATAACTTCATGTTAAAATTATATCCATCAACAGTGAGAACTGGTGCTCAGACCGAAGAGGACTTTCTCACAGAGTTTATGGAGACTCTTTCTGCATATCACAAAGCTAATAGAGACCTCACTGGTAATCTAACCAATTTTAAATATATAGTGAACTTTCAAGATGACTTAAGTGAAAAGGATCTAACTTACAAGAATACCGACTTAAGCAAAAGTGATATCTTGGACTCCCCTATCTTCATCTATATATCAAGCAAAGAGAATATAGTTAGTTCGAGCATCAATTCTATCACTTCTCAAGAACTTAATAACCTCAAATCTATAAATCCACATCCTGATATGAATTTCGAAGTGTACTACACTATAGATAACTCTTACCCAGCTAGCGATAACTTTAGAGCATCTTTTGTTAATTATACTGATACTAAGAATAGATGTGCCACTCTTCTTACTTTAACTATACTTTCAAGCATACTTTTCATAATAACCCTAGCTATCAACCTCATGCTCATTCTTAGGCTCAAGAAGAATGTCGAAGAAAACAAATCCATTCTCACCCAGATTCATACAGAAGTATATATATTCGTTTATATATTTGCATTAGTGGTGCTCATCCATATAGCAGGTAAGATTACATCTACCACCTTACCTTTGATGCCATATAACTTTACTGCAGCCCGTTATTATTTCTATGTGCTCGCAGCTTACATCCCTACTCTTCTAATAGCCCAAGTTTTTGCATCAAAATATGCAGATGACTCTCTGACTCTTTCTTCTGTCAAGGCAATTAAGGAAAATGTTGATAGAAATGACTACACAATAAACCCAAGGACGCTTTTTGTCGGCACACTCATTCCTGTGCTTTCATTCATAGCAATATCTATATACCTAGTGCATCTATTTTCTGTTACCAATGATGTAAAGATTCTCGCATTGGCATTCTTTATATTTGTTGCAACTTTAAGTTTTACTATATATATACTTTACTTATATAGAGAATTCAATAAGGCCATAGAGGCAGAAGCTCGTTCCAACGATATGAGGACTACTCTTATAACCAACGTCACACACGATATAAAAACTCCACTCACATCTATTCTTAACTATGCTGAAATCATAACCGAAGAGATAAAGCATCCACAAAAGGATTCTAAAGAGAACCTTATAGAGTATTCTAACGCTCTCATCAACAAGTCTAATAGGCTCAATGAGCTAATCAATGATCTTATCTTTGACAGTAAGATCTCTTCTGGAAACATAGATCTTGATATGCAGAAAATTGATCTCAATGCTTTCATCAATCAATTATCCGCAGAATTCAGTGATAGACTAGCAGAGAAAGGACTCAAAATCGTGTATGAAAATAATGCTAAGAGTACTTTCATATCTGCTGATAGTTCACAGCTCTATAGAGTATTTCAGAATCTCTTTTCTAATATATTTAAATATGCGCTTGAAAATTCAAGAGTATATATAGAATTAAAATCAACTAAGAGCAAAATCAAAATCATAATGAAAAATATACAAAAAGAAAAACTCGAAGTTGGCACAGACACTCTTAAGAATCGATTCGTAAGAGGTAATAAATCAAGAAGCACAGAAGGTTTTGGACTCGGCCTTTCTATAGCAGACAATCTTATAAGTTCAATGAACGGAACTTTCGAGATCAAAACTGTCAAAGATCAATTTACAACCACAATAACTTTCTTAATATATGAAGCATAATCGCTTTAAAAAAATAGTGGCATGTTTTCTTATTGCCATACACATATTTTCTACCCTTGCGATCTGCTCCAATGCTGAAAATATCGTTTTCCCTTACTATAACGGAGAGATTACTTCAAAAGCAGCAATAGTGATGGACTTAAACTCCTCTATAATTTTGTATGATCATAATTCTGATGTTAGACTCTACCCTGCCTCTCTTGCTAAAATCATGACTGCAATAATAGTCCTAGAAAACGCCAATGGTACATATGATGATATGGTCAACTTTTCTTACAACGCTATTACGCAAGATATTGATAGAACTTCAACCACTGTAGGTGCAACAGCTGGAGACCAACTATCAGTAAAGGACTGCCTCTACTCTCTTCTACTAGCTTCAGCCAACGATGTTGCCAATGCTCTTGCAGAACATGTAGCAGGCTCAGTCAAAGATTTCGTCCTTCTTATGAACGAAAGAGCAGAAACTCTCGGTTGCAAGGACACTCATTTTGTCAACCCATCAGGCTTACACGATGATGACCAATATACTACTGCATCCGATATGGCTAAGATATTAAAGTATGCTATGTCGTATCCTATATATATGCAGATAGCATCATCTGTCTCATATAGGCATGCCCCTATAAGAAGATTCAAAGATCCTGAAAATTCCAACAACCAGGTATTAAATACTAGTAGTATAGTAATTCCAGGCAGTGTCTACTATTATAGTGGCATAACTTCAGCTAAAACCGGCCACACAAAACTTGCAGGCTATAATATAGCTGCTAGTGCAAGAAAACACGATATGAATCTAATCTGTGTCTTGCTGGGTGCAAATAATGATAAAACAAGATACTCTGAGATAAAATCATTATTTGACTTCTACTTTGATAATTATCAATCACTTAAGATTAAAGACGTCGACACACGATTTAATGATAATTTGAGCAATATCTCTATAGATGATGTTGATCTAGTTGAGACTCTAAATATAACTTGTGATGATGAATCACATGTCACTATTCCAAATGGTATAAATCTTAGTAATATAACCTCAAAAATCAGTTATCAAGTCGAAGATGCGTATAACAAATATGCAATTGGCACTATTCACTACTATCTTGATGATACTTTTATAGGTCAATGTAGTATAGAAGGAAAAAATCTTGATGCACCTGAAGCTATCTTTACTAGCAACCTTGACCTCACCTCTCAACAAAATGATGATAGTGCTGATGCTAATTCCAATACGCAAAACGACTCTAATACTACTAATAATTCCTTGATATATAGGAACAATTCTGGTAATCTTATTATATCAGGCACTCTTATATCTCTCATTACAATTATCATAATCTTTGCTTTGATAATAGCATTCTGTATGTTCTTATATGTCAAAGTGCTCACCAATTCTAATATACCTATACAGAAATTATTCTTTAGACTAAGAAGAAGATTCAGAAGATAAGTCCTTGTACCTCAGTAGGATAGAGGGTCCGCCTCCTAAGCGGAATGCCGGCGGTTCGACTCCGCCCAAGGACGCGAAAAAAAATACTGGCAAAAGCCAGTATTTTTTCTTACAGATTTCTAAGACCTTTAGGATAATGATTCTTAAGAATGTTGCCAACTGCTTTCGCTAATCCCAGTCCTAATTTTTTATATGTCATCTTATAATATCCATTCTTTATATCAATCTTACTTTTGATCACATCTCCATGTAGATAATCATATACTTCCTCTTCATTAAGCTCATATACATTATCAAAGTGTATGTCATCAACATGTGTAGATGCATGTGTTGGAATAATTATGCCATGCCTATCTTCACACTTATCAACCTTATACTGCAAAACATTTAGATCACCCATCTCATCAATAGTTGGCATTCTCTGTCTACCAATATCTTCCCCAGCTTTATGAAGCACAGCATAGAATTGGCCTTCTCCAGGATAATTAAATGGATATAGCTTTTCTTCCTTCTCCAATGTCAGATCATTATGCCTATCAAGAGCATACTCAACTACTTCTTCATCTTCTTCTCTTGAAAAAGTGCAGGTGCTATATATGATAGAGCCTCCTTTTTTTAGCATATTATATGCCGCATCTATTAACTTTTTTTGAGTCGCCGCCATGGAAGATACCAAGCTCTTTGACCACTGTCGTCTTGCTTCCATGCTTTTTCTCATCATGCCTTCGCCACTGCAAGGTGCATCAACTATTATCTTATCAAAATAATTTGTAAATTTATAATTTAACTCTGCTGGGGTATTGCAAGTCACTATAACATTATCAAAGCCCATTCTCTCTATATTTGATTTAAGAACTTTCGCTCTTTTATAATCTACTTCATTGGATATAAGAAAACCACCCTCGTTCTTATCAATACTGCATAGAGACATTATACTTTTACCACCTGGGCTTGCACACAGGTCAAGCACTACGTCAGATTTTTCTATATGAGCTTCATGCACCACTTTTGCAGCGCTTGGCTCTTGCATATAGAAAAGACCTGCATGATGTAGTGGGTGTCGCCCTAGTCTAATACCACATCTAGTTAATTCATCTTTATCATATACTATATAATGATACCCTTCGTCTTCTAGTAGTATCTTACCTTTAAACATATCCAAAACATAATCTACATCGACACTGGAATGCGCTAATTTTTTTTTATTTAAGATAAATCCATGTGTCTCTTTTTCATCAAGAGCTTTTATATATCTATCATAATCGTGTTTAAGAATTTCCTTAACATGATCTAAGTATTCTTTTTTTATATCATCATACATAATCTAATCAAACAAAAAAGCAAGGCCAAGGCCTTGCTTAATTACTTAGAAGAATTATCTCTTCTTAGCTGCTTTCTTAACTGCTTTCTTAGCTGCTTTCTTAGGAGCTGCCTTCTTAACTAATTTCTTAACTGCTTTCTTAACTGCTTTCTTAACAGCTTTCTTAGCTACTGCTTTCTTAGCAACTGCCTTCTTAGCAACTTTCTTAGCTACTTTCTTAGCTACCTTCTTAGCTACAGCTTTCTTAACAGCTTTCTTAACAGCTTTCTTTAATACTCCCATTTTCTTTACCTTCTTTTCTTTTTTATTGGTTGTAGCAGATTTCTTTGCTACAGATTTCTTAGTAGCTTTCGCTACGGGTGACGTATTTGATTTCTTTTTTGCAGGAGTCTTTGTTTTACCTTCTGCAGAGATACCTGCACTTATTATAGCAAATGCCTTGTCTAACTCAGACAAATTATAAGTGTTATTATTCATAAATTCCTCCCAAGAAATCTTATATTTGTATTATAGTAAAGAAATCGATTTTTGTCAACAAAAATGAGTGTTTTTACAAATAAATTTTTTTAATAATTTTTTAAAAATTTTTAAAAAATTTTAAAACGTAAAATTGAAAATTTCAAAAATTATTTTTGTACCCAGATAATATTTTTTTGAGCACGAAACCATGTGAGTTGCCTCTTAGCATAATTTCTTGAATGCTGTTTTATAAGCTCTATAAGCGCTTTTAGTTCCTCCTTGTCCTCTGCTGAAAGCTTATCTATATCATCCACTGCTTTTCTCTCTTCACAGAAGTCATATAATTCCTTATATCCTATACTATTCATAGAGTTTAAGTCCTTTGACAGGCCTTGATTAATGAGCCTCTTTACCTCAACGAGAAGGCCTTCACATATCATCTTATCTACTCTCTCATTGATCCTATTATAAAGTTCTTCCCTATCTACATCTAGTACATAAAAAGTATAGTCAAATCTACTCTCTCGTTTCTTCTCCTTCTCGTTGTGCTCTGATATAGGTATACCATGAAGTCTATAGAACTCTATAGCCCTTATAACCCTTCTTACATTCTCTTTTGGGATTATGCTTAGAGACTCTTTGTCAATCTGTCCGAGCATGTCATATAGATAGTCTGCTCCTTTTTCTTTAAAATCCTTCTCGAGTTCCTTCCTTATTTTTAAGGCCTCCCCTTCATCCTCATACAGAAAATCTGTGTCATAAAGAACTGCATTAATATAGAATCCACTTCCACCAACTAGTATAGGGATCTTACCTTTACCTATAATCATATCTATATACTTAACTGCCATATCCTTATAATCTTTCACATTCAAATTAACTGTTGGTTCTACTTCATCAATCATATAGTGAGGAACTTTTTTTCTTTGTTCCTTATCAGGTTTTGCAGAGCCTATGTCAAGTCCCTTATATACTTGAACTGAGTCAAGAGATACTATCTCACCATCAATCTTTTTGGCAAGTTCTATAGCGTATTCAGTTTTTCCAACAGCTGTCGGTCCTGCTACAATTATAAGTTTCGGTTTCATCATTTTAAATCTGCTTCTATCATCTTTAACAAATTTTTTACAATTTCTTTATCCTTTATCTTCTTTAATATTTTTCCTTTTTTAAAAATTATGGCTTCTTTATCGCCACCCGCTATACCTATATCCGCTTCTTTTGCTTCACCTGGTCCGTTGACGATACAACCCATAATAGCAACTTTATACTTTCTTCCTTTTAATCTTTTTAGAAGTTTATCATCCATCAATTTTTCTTCAATGATATCCACTATGCTATCAAGATCAATATTAGTTCTTGCACAAGTTGGACATGACACTATATCAAAACCAGATTTATATATATCTAGACTTTGGAGTATCTTTCTTGCTGTATATATCTCATTCACAGGGTCGCCAGTAAGACTCACTCTTATAGTATCTCCTAGACCTTCGTGCAATAAGATCCCGAGTCCAACCGATGATTTTATATTACCTGATTTTACACTACCTGATTCTGTGATGCCAAGATGCATAGGATATCTATAATGACTTGCATACTTTTCACATGCTTCAACTGTCCTTTCTATATCAGAAGCTTTTATGGATACAACTATGTCATTAAACCCACACTTCTCAAGTAATCTTATATTTTCTCTCGCCGATTCATAAAGTCCTGATGCTGTAACCTTTCCATTATACTTTTCAAGTATCTTCTTGCTTAGAGAACCGCTGTTCACACCTATCCTAATAGGGATACACTTCTTCTTACATACATCAGCAACTTTTTTTATGTTATCTATAGACCCTATGTTGCCAGGATTTATTCTTATCTTATCTATGCCCCTATCTACTGCCATAAGTGCAAGCTTATAGTCAAAATGAATATCCGCTACAAGAGGTATATTAATTTCATTCTTTATCTTCTCTATGGCGATAGCACTCTTCTCATCTGGGATACTCACTCTCACTATCTCACAACCTGCCTCCTCCAAGGCTTTAATCTGTCTTACAGTACTCTTCACATCACTTGTTTTAGTGTTACACATAGACTGTATGACTACATTATTGGAATGACCTATGCTCTTATTTCCTACTTTTATTTTTTTTGTTTCGTTTCGCTTATACATTCTTTTCCTTTTTCCTTTTTTTCTTTTCCACATCATGTGCCACCATCTCTTTACTTCTAAGAGACCTATGATACTCTATAGCAAAACGATGTGTCTCATCTTGTATCTTTGTTATCAGTTTAAATAATTCTTTGTAATCTCTCAAATCAATCTCGATATCATTATATACTAGTCCTCTAGTATTATGATCATCATCCTTCACCATACCCATGACGGGTACATCTAGATTATATTCTTTCAACACTTCTTCTGCAACATGGACTTGACCTCTGCCACCATCAATTAAAAAGATTGATGGAAGATTATTAAACTTTATGTCATCTTTAACGAATCTTTCGATTCTTCTTACAAGCACTTCTCTCATAGATGCATAATCATCCGGTCCATCTACAGTTCTTAATCTAAATTTCCTATAATCATTTTTCTTAAAGCCCTTGCCTTCCCATACTACCATGGAAGCGACATTTAAAACTCCACTGGTATTGGATATGTCAAAAGATTCAAGCCTCGTTATACTATCAAGCCCTGTCATCTTCTTTAAATCATCATAAGCTACCTGTAGTTCCTTCTCTTCTCTTATATACTTTGCGACCCTTTGATCGTATTGGATTTTCGCATTGAGAGAGGCGAGTTTTACTAATTTATCCTTCTCCCCTCGTTTTGGCACCACAATCTTACACTTTATTTTATCCCTAGATAGCCACTCATCAAAAAGTTCCTTTTCTTCTATATCACATGGTATCCATATCTCTCTTGGCAAGAAAAATGTCTCATTATAATACTGCTTTATAAAGCTTGATATAATCTCAGAATCCGTATCGCTATCATCTATATTGAGTATATTGCTATTCCTATCTATTATATTGCCATCTCTCACTTCGAAAATCTGTATAACCGCTATACCACGGTCACGATACATCCCTATAATGTCCTTGTCAAATTCCTCTCGACTATCAATCTTTTGCTTCTCTGTTATCTCGTTTATTATGCTTATTTTATCGCGATATAAGGCAGCTTCTTCATATCTTTCTTCTGCAGAACACTCCGTCATCTTCTTTTCAAGTTCTTTCACTATATCTTTTATATTACCGCCAAGGAAGTCCTTTATTTCATTGACCTCCTTCCAATATTCACTCTTATCTCTATTAACGCAAGGGGCACTACACATATCAAGATGATAGTATAGGCAGGTTTTTGTCGCGGATTTCCTTGGTTTTGATAAGTCCATCTTACAAAGCCTTAATTTATAGTTCTCTTTTATATAATCAAGCGCTTCCTTAACTATACCACCTGACATATATGGCCCAAAATAAAGTGCCTTATCTTTAGATTTTCTATGCACCATAAATACTCTTGGATAGTCCTCATCAACAGTAAGTTTTATATATGGATAATTTTTATCGTCTTTAAGAAGCGTATTGTATCTTGGTCTATATTCTTTTATAAGATTCGATTCTAAGATAAGGCTCTCAAGTTCATTATCTACTACTATATATTCAAAGTAATCTATGTTCATGACCATCTGTTCTATCTTAGTTGTCTTTTTGTAAGAACTTGAAAAATATTGCTTTACTCGATTCTTTAGATTTTTAGCCTTCCCCACATAAATAACTTCTCCATCAGCTTTATGCATAAGATAAACGCCTGGAGAAGTTGGAAGTTTTGTTAATTCTTTTTCTATATTGAAGTCAGACATTTCTTCTAATCATAAAATGCGTCCCATTTATATACACCACCTGGTTGCCAGAAGAGCCACTCATCATAGCCCTCTTCCTCGCAAGCTTTGATCTGTGCTTTATACTGTTCTGGGTCATACACTATATACTCTTCAAGATAAGTTGCAGAGAAGCCTTGTAACCATGGTCTGACTTTACCATAATGCGCAAGTTCATCATAAGTTTTATTGATAGTATTGGTAGAAGTCTTCAGAGCATTCTTGATGGTTTCATAAGGATGAAAATCTGGTATATCCAATCCAAAAGTTTTATTCGCATAATGGGAAGGATATAACATCGGGCATAGATAATCTACATTTTTAAGCAAAGTCACATATTCTTGACCGATAGAATTTTGATCTCTATACGAATTCATGATAGCACCAAATACATCTATAGACACAAATACATTTTCAGGTATAAGTTCTTGATATATCCTTTGTGCTATCTCTGTTATAGTTTCTATCTTACTCTTTCCTTGAGTTTCTTCTTCAGTAAACTTAACTTTCCGCATGCCAGAATCAGCTGAAAATCTAAAATAATCATATTGCACTTCATCAAAGCCTGCTTTTGCGCAGCCCTTTCCTATCTCAATTAGATATCTCTGCACATCTTCTCTATAAGGATTAAGCCAATAATATCCTATATTATCTCTATAATACTTACCGTCTTCACGATGAAGGGCTACTGAACTATCAAGCTTTGTAAGATAATTATCAAGGAAGGATGTAACTCTTGCTATAAGATAGATATCATTTTCCTTGCATATTCTTACAAATTCTTCTATGTCAGCAATCTGTGGTTCTATTGTTCTCTTGGATCTAACATAATCATTATCCATCGCAAATGTTATTCTTCCCACTTCATCTTTCACATCTACGACTATAGCATTGATACAAGATTTCTTTATATTTTCTAAGATAACTTGAAATTTTTCTTCATTGCCCGCTACATATGCCGGTAAAAAGATACCTTTTATCTTCCTTTCTTCCTTGTCTCGTAGAAGAATGGTTTCTTTCAACTTCTCAGCATACTTATAATCTCTATCTTTTTTTGTCTCTATATTAGACTTTGGTTTAGTATCAATATCTTTTTCAAACGAAAAATCTATATCTTCATTTTGATCACTCGCCACAGCCTCTACGCCATAGTCTATAATCTGCTTGCCATTACTACAAGCTGCAAGTTCTATAGGCACTAATATAAGTGCCATAAACAAACTAATTTTTTTGATCACACTTTTCATATATTTTATCTTTTAATATCCACTTTTTAACGGTCTCGCAATTTTGCTATCTCATATATCAATATGCCTGCCGCTACTGATACATTGAGCGAATCTACATGGCCTTTCATAGAGATAGATACTGCAAAATCACATTTCTCTTTTACAAGTCTTGATACCCCATCACCTTCGTTACCAAGAACTAATCCAAATGGTCCATCATAGTTATTCTTATCTATGTCGCTACCTTTCATATCAGCACAAGCAAACCAGAAACCTTTGGTTTTAAGTTCTTCTATAGTCTTACTTAAATTATTGACCTTCGCTATCTTCACATGGTTCGCAGCTCCAGCGGATGCAGATACAGTAATAGATGTCACCATGGCTTGATTTCTATTTTTCACTATAATACCATGAGCACCTATAGCATCTACCGACCTTATGATTGCCCCAAAGTTATGCGGGTCCTGTATCTCATCAAGAAGAACTATAAATGGATCTTCACCTTTACTTTTCGCAAAATCTATGATGTCATCAATTTCTACATATCTATAATCTTCAACTTCAGCAACTAATCCTTGGTTCGATCTTGTCTGAGATAGACTATCCAATTCTTCTTTTTCAAGATACTTTATGATAGCATTGGATTTCTTGACATCATCAATAAGCTTGTTGATTCTCTCGTCCTTCATTCCTTTAAGAACATAAAGCTTCTTTATGCTACGGTTAGATGCCTTTGCTTCTAGTATAGCATTCTTTCCTTCTATTATATTTTCTCTGTTTTTTACATATTCCATATATTATATGCACTCAAGGGGACTTGAACCCCTACGATTTCTCATATGTACCTGAAACATACGCGTCTGCCAATTCCGCCATGAGTGCCTATCCACTATATATTATCTATACACTTGCTCGTAGCTTCAAAGATACTCTTAAGCCTTCCTATATCTTTTTTAAAATATAACAGGCCTATTAGTGCCTCAAAACCTGTTGCCTTTCTATAATCCACTATGGAAGAATTCTTTGATTTCGAATGTGGGTGTGCATTCCTCGCATGTTTATAAAAACTAATCTCTTCATCAGTTAAGACACCACTATCAATCAATTTTTCGATAATTTCTGCCTGTGATTTTGCACACACAAGATCTGAATTAGCTTTATGAAGTTCATTCATTTTGAACTTTGATATGTACTTCTTAAGTAGAAAGTCTCGTGTAAATAAATCAAATATAGTATCTCCTATATATGCAAGATATAGTATGTTTTCATTTTGCGGTTCACTTATATCTAATCCATCATCTAATGATCTTATCTCATTTATAAGTTTCTCTATACTTTCTTCCATTTAACACCTTGTCTTGTATCTTCTATCTCTATCCCCATATCAAGAAGTTTCTTCCTTATCTCATCCGCACGTGCATAATCTTTTGCTTTCTTTGCTTCACTTCTTTCACTTATCATAGACTCGATCAATTTCTCGTCCAAATCTGTATCACTACCCTCTTTTGTGAGATCTATGCCAAGTATACCAAGTAAAGTATTTAAAATCATATAAGATGCATTTAAGAACTCTATGCTACAGTCTTCACTTATAGTCTGATTGACAATTCTAACTATCTCATATATCTCAGTCTCTGCATCTGCAGTGTTGAAATCATCATCAAGTTTATCAAAATATATTTTGGTGTGCTCGCATATCTTATCAAATGCCTCCACCTCTTTATCTCTAAACTCTTCACATGTTTTTAAATCTACAACCAATTCATCAAAATCATCTATGTTGTCGAGACGAGAGTTGAGATTTACTGTTACATTCTTATTCTTCAAAGTAAATATTATATTATCAACACAATTCTTAATTCTCGTGAGACTAGCTTTACTTGATTCCATGAGTTCAAAAGAGAAATTGAGCATAGCCCTATATTGAGTTGATAGCATAAAAAGCCTTAGCACATTGCCACTAAATCTACTTAACACATCTCTAACAGTGAAGAAATTACCCAGTGACTTACTCATCTTCTGGTTGTTGATATTAAGGAAAGCATTGTGCATCCAATATCTTGCATAAGGTGCGCCATATATAGGTTCATATTGAGCAATCTCATTCTCATGATGCGGAAATACAAGATCTTCCCCACCAGCATGGATATCTAGAGCGCCTTTACAATACTTAGGTGCCATCACACAGCACTCAGTGTGCCAACCTGGGCGACCATCACACCAAGGACTTTTCCAATATGGCTCTCCTTCTTTTTTAGGCTTCCATAATACAAAGTCTGTGGATGTCTTCTTGTCTTCTTCACCTGTGACCTTTATATCTCTAAATCCAGACTGTAAGTCATCAAGATTTTTGTGCGATAACTTACCGTATTCTTTAAATTTAGTTGTATCATAATATACCGTCCCATCTTTTCCAACATAGGCAAAGCCCTTATCTATAAGTTTAGATATAAGATCTATCATCCCATCTATCTCTTCAGTCGCAAGAGGATGAGTAGTTGCTGGCATTATATTCATGCCTTCCATATCTTTCTTACATTCAACTATATATTGACTAGCAAGATCTTTTGGATCAATGCCTAGTTCATTTGCACGATTGATAATTTTATCATCTATGTCCGTGAAATTGGAAACATAATTTACATCATATCCAAGAAAAGTTAGATATCTTCTAAAAGAATCAAAAACTATCATGGGTCTTGCATTGCCTATGTGTATAAAATCGTAAACCGTAGGTCCACAGACATACATACGGACTTTCATTGGTTCGATAGTTTCAAAATCTTCTTTTCTTTTTGTAAGCGTATTATGTATTTTCATATTTGTCCTTCCTTGGGTTTTAAACCCTTACAATTCGATTAATGTTATCGCTCTAGCTGCTATACCTTTGCCCTCACCAGTAAATCCTAGGCCTTCTTCAGTTGTAGCTTTTATGCTCACACGACTTATATCTATATCCAAAGTTTCTGCTATGTTTTTTCGCATGTCATCAATGTATGGTCTTAATTTTGGTTTTTCACAGATGATGGTTGCATCTATATTACAAATATTAGAACGCTTAATCATTTCTTTTGTAGTTCTCAGTAATGATAGAGAGTTGGCGCCTTTAAATTTTTCATCTGTATCAGGGAAATGTTTTCCTATATCACCTAAGGCCAAGGCTCCAAGAAGCGCATCCATTATAGCGTGAGTTAATACATCTGCATCACTATGGCCAAGTAAGCCTTTCTCATAAGGCACCTTAACCCCGCCAAGAATCAGATCTCGTCCTTCAACTAATCTATGAACATCATAACCTTCTCCAATTCTATACATACTTTTTCCTTTTAACATTTACTACATTTCACACGAAGATAATGCTTATTAAGTATATTACAAGGGTGATATTGAAGTTTGGAGCTCTCTAGACCTTTATCGCCAGCATTCTCTTCTCTATTAATATATTTCATATCAGATCCATAAGTTCTTGCAAATTCATTCATAATCATCGGATAAGCACCTCTATATCTCTTATCGGCTTTTTCTATATGTGCAAATAAAGTATGATTCACTTTCTCACCCATACTAAATGCCACTATCTCTTCATCAACTTTTAGTAAAAGCCCAAAGAATTTGTATTTATCATTGTTATCTAGTACTTCAAATGTCTTTTTTAACTCTTCTTCGAAAATCATAGACTCTTTTGATTCTGTTTTCGAAAACTCTTCTACGAAAGCTCTTACTTCTTTTATATTATCTAAAGTTATCTCTTCAAAATGATAATTTGAAAATGTCTTTTTAAAAAAATTGATGTGGTTTTTCTGGCCATGATATTTTCTGCCACTTAAATTAATTAAGTCCTCCGCATTATATACATAATCAGACCACTCTTGCATAACCACTTTATCTACATCAAATTTCCTCTCGACCATCGCTGTGTCTCGTTCAGTCGCGGCTACAAATTGCATTGGTACGCCCATTTCCTTACATTCATTACAGATGAGATCTATAGCATATCCTACTGAATTACCTATAGGCACAGTATAGCACTCTCCATATCCTGGAAAAGTTACCCTAAATATAAGTGTCCTATCAACTATTGCATATCTTGTATTAAAATAATCTCTCCACATGACAGATCCGCCAACTGTATTATCGCAATTATTGCTCCTTGAAAACACAAAATAAGGCCTCACTATCTCTATGTCATCCATTGTCAGATTCTTAAAATTAATCATTTACACCTCTTGGCACACATATATAGATTTGTTTTTCAATTCGTCTATAGACTTGCACCCCATCATATCATAATTAAAAACTTTAAGCATAACCATTTTTTGCATAAGATCTTTTTTATATTCTTCTGTCTCAAGATCAAGAAAATATTTTTCTTTTTTCATAAGTTCTATATACTCATCTGTATAAACTGGGTATATGTCATACTTATCTTTTGAAAACTTATCTATATTGAAATTAGTAACAACTTCAAAGCCACATTTCACATATGTAGTGATGAGTTCCCTAGTATCTGGCACTATATAACAAAACGGCTCATTAAGACTCTTAAGGTAATTAAGTGCTGCATCCATCGTCATCTTCATATAGCCTTGTCCTCTAAAAGCTCTCTTTGTTGCCACCGCTACAAGATAATGGACTTTTGACTCCAACCCCATGATGCTGTATAGATAAGGATTGAGGTGAATCATTGATATAACTTCGTCTTGGTCATCTTCAAGTGCCACTATCTCGTTTCGCTTTATAATAACTTCATAATAATAATCTATAAAATCTTTTTTACCAATATCAAAATTTTCCTCGTACAATGTGCGAGTTTTGAGTTTGTCTTTTATATCGTAAGCTTTGTAGATCTTTATTTGCAAAGCTCTTCTACGATCTCATTTATGAGCTTGCCATCAGCCTTACCCTTAAGCTCTGGCATGATGGTCTTCATGATAAGACCTTTGTTTTTACTTGCAACCACATCAGCAAACTTATCATTGATAAGCGAGATAACTTCTTCTTTACTCATAAGCTTTGGTGCATACGCTTCAACATATGCATATCTCTTCTTATACTCTTCAAGAAGGTCTGTTCTATCAGCAGGACAAGAATCTATCTGTTCTTTTATGGTCTTTAATTCCTTTAAAACAACCTGAGTGACTATCTCATCAGGTATATTGACCCTATCTCCACCTTTGTCGATTACTACTTTTTTAGCAGCATCTATAAGTGAAGAAATTGCGAGTTTCTTATCCTGATCCTTTTCTTTCATGGCAGTTATCTGGTCTGCCCTGATCTTTTCTATAAGTAACATATCTATCCTCCTTAGCCCTTATATATATTTGAAAAAAATACTATCCCGTATAATATAAGCATATGCAACGGGTAAAATGCATATCTAAATGGTCTAAAATCTAATGTGCCTTTGGTTCCATCATATAGATATATGAATATTGTAGAAAGTATAGCCGAACCATAATACTTTTCAAAACTCATGACGAAGGTCACTATCATAACTATTATGCACATAAGATTTAAATCATTTCTAAACATATAAAACACATATATGAGAATTATCCCTTCAAGAGCATAATCTGTCTTTAAGACATATGTAAGGCCGTAAGCTACTAGTGCTGGAAACACACTTAAGATCGTTGAAAATGAATTGACATACCGTATCACCACTAGCATCAATAATCCTATGACATATGTGAATACGACATTTTGTATTTCAAAGCACCTTATCGAAAGTATCTCATTAAAAACCATTAAGTCATAGGGTATCTCAGATATGATGGCCAGAAGCAGCAATCTTAAAATATATTTGAATAGATTACCGCTCTTTCTAAATCCTTCTACTATGAGAAAAGCAAATATTGGAAACGATATCCTACCTATCATTCTCATAATATTGTATAAGATAATCCAGTTCCTTGCCTCTGGTTGAGCTATAGCATTGGTATAAAGCACTTCATTATAGCCATACAGTTTTCCATTTTGAATGAGTGTAAGTGCCATGTGATCGATAAGCATCGTGAACATAGCCACTCCAGAAAGAAAATTGTGAGAAAATCCTATGCCAGCTCTAAGTTTATATAAGCTTCGTGAAAGAGGCATGCTGTCTTACTCTTCCTCTTTATAGAAATTTTTTCTTACTTCTTCATAATCAAGTCTCTCAAATAGATTCTCTTTGTTGTCGGTAACTTTAGTATCATCCTTTATCTTAAAAGTTTTAAGAGTATTTAAATCTATATCATCTACAGAGAACATCTCAAGTATCTTATCAGATGTATCTGGCATATAACTATATATAAGCTTAGCCCCTTTACAGATATTATTGGCAAGGTTATATAGAACTGTATTTAATCTATCTTTCTTACCTTCATCCTTTGCAAGCACCCATGGTTCTGTCTCATCAATGTATTTGTTGCTTCTTCTAAATATATCAAAGGCTGAATCAACTGCATCTTGAATATGTAGGCTTTCCATGTTCTCCACAGTCTTATCTATACTTTCATTAACTGTCTTATCAAAGTCATCATCTATATCTTCTCTGACCTTTTTATCCACAAGCACCCCAGAATTATATTTATTGACCATAGCTATAGTTCTACTTACAAGATTACCAAGGACATTCGCAAGGTCGGTATTGTATCTTTCAGTAACTAATTTTAGACTTATAACTCCGTCATTGTCATAAGACACTTCATGCAAAAGATAAAATCTCACACCATCGACACCAAAGATTTCACAAAGCTCATCTGGATATAACACATTGCCACGAGACTTTGACATCTTTATGCCTTCATCACTATCATCACTTGCAGATAGAAGCCAAGGATGACCAAAAACTTTTTTTGGTGCCTTTTCACCGAGTGCAATGAGGAATATAGGCCAATATATCGTATGGAATCTAACTATATCTTTCCCGATAACATGGAGATCTGCAGGCCAATACTTTTCGTACAATTCACTATTATCTTTAGTATCATAACCAACTCCGGTTATATAATTGCTAAGCGCATCTATCCACACATACATTATATGCTTCGTATCAAAAGTAACTGGTATGCCCCAGGTATAAGTACTTCTTGATACACATAGATCCTTAAGCCCAGGAAGCAAAAAATTATTGAGCATCTCATTCTTTCTGCTTTCAGGAACTATAAAGTCATTATTCTTTATGTAATCTATGAGTATATCTGCATACTTTGATAACCTAAAGAAATACGCCTCTTCTTTAGCCTTATATACATCTCTACCACAATCAGGACACTTACCATCCACAAGTTGTGAATCTGTATAGAAAGATTCGCAAGGTGTGCAGTACCATCCTTCATATTCATCTTTGTATATATCGCCCTGCTTATATAGCTTTTCGAACATGTTTTGGCAAGCCTTCATGTGATCTTCATCGGTAGTTCTTATGAATCTGTCATGGCTAGAATTAAGCATCTTATACATTCTCTCCACGTCTTTTGCAATCATATCAACGTATTCTTTTGGAGTCATGTTGGCTTCTTTGGCTTTCTTCTCTATCTTCTCGCCGTGCTCATCTGTGCCAGTCTGAAATCTTACATCAAAGCCTTGCTCTCTTTTGAACCTTGCTATGCTATCAGCAAGAACCACATCATAGACATTACCAATATGCGGTTTACCTGACGCATAAACTATCGCTGTTGTAATATAAAACTTTTTGCTCACAAATCCTCCCATTTATAACAAAAGAGAACTATAGAAGTTCTCTTTCATTACCTGTAAATATATATAATATATTATTCCTTCTCTCCATGTAATCTTCTGTACTCATCCATTGAAACCATCTCTATGTCACAAGATACTAATTGATAATTTTCCTCAAAGGTTCTTGCTATACACTCTTCTACATCTTCTCTAGTTATCAATCCTTCCTGTGTCTCCTCATCATACTTGCTTGTATCATCCTCATTGATAAGATCAGATTCTAGAATAACATATCTTGCAATTCCCTTCTTAGTAAGCTTCTCTCCGGTGGCTCCTCCTGGTCCAGCAAGTACATCTTGGTTAGGGTCATCGACATCTTCTATCACTAAATTACAGAATAATGAACTAGGTGTTATCAGGTCAAACTCCTTCATCGCTTCTTCTATCTCTTCGGTTGATAGGACTTCCAGATCGTAAAAATATTTTGTATATTTCATCTTACCATCTGAATCTCTGCCAGTAGGTACTATGATTGGTACAGATACGATAGGTACAGCGTCGCTCATAGTTCCTCTCTCAGGGTGTACGCCTGGCTCAACTTTTGGTGGATTAGGGTCTGAACCCACTTCTATCCACTTATGTTTGACTGTTTTCTTACACGAAAACAGTGTCAAAGCTACAAAAGCCATCAATATTATATATATGAACTTCTTTAAACTTCTATTCATAAAATCTCCTATATGAGCATATTCCTACAAATTATAACAATTTTTGGTATATTTTGCAAGTTTTACGGTTTCTATACATGTTAGGGTGCTATATTTTATGAAACTGGTATATATCCCGCTTTCCTTATATCATTTTTTCCATCTTCAGATAGAATATAATTGTATAATTTCATTGTCTCTGAATCTTCTGGTGTATCTTCTCTTATAACAAGATAATATTCATTTAAGAATGGGTACTCTTTATTGCCTATGCTCTCATCACTTGGCATGACACCATCTACTGATATAAGGCTAAGGCCAGGTATCTGATACATCTTCTTAGCATAGTAAAATACGCTATATCCTATGGAATTGCCACTATCATTATATGATGCCAATGTCTCAAGCAATCCATCCATGCCTTCTATCCTATAATTTGTTGGTGCATCCATAGGCTTTACACCCTTCATAACAAGATTTAAGAAAAGAGTCTGGCTGCCACTATTAAGAACTCTTTGATATGCTTCAATCTTCTGATCATCTCCACCAAGTTCTTGCCAGTTTTGAATTATACCAGTGTATATGTCGATGATATTTTGTGTAGTTAAATTCTTAACTTTGTTTTTCTCATTTACTATGAAGACTAGGGCGTCTACACCAATTGGAGTCACTTTCAATTTTACATCGCTCTCTTCTATAATCTTCTTTGTCTCTGATGATGGTTCGTATACAAGAAGTAGATCGGCATTGCCTTCAAGAAGATTTCTCCATGCATAGTCAGTAGTTGTAACGCTCGTATTGTTCTCTGCTTCAGCAAGATCTTCGCCCATATAGCTTGCACGAATCTCTGCCATCATAGGCATATTGGCAGTAGACCCATCAACTCTTGGGTATACTATATCTCTAGTTTCTAAAGTGGCTACACTATTATCTGTAGTCTCAACTTTGGCACTGCTTGTTGAACAAGCACTCATGCTAAAAGCAATTAATGCAACTAATAAAAATCTTAATACTTTCATTTCTTTTTCCCGTGAATTCACGGACTCCTTTCTTTTATTCCACATATCCTATATCGTAATCACTTGATTTTGCATCTTCACTCATTGTGTTAAAAATAGACAGACTAAGTATCTCTTTTCCATTATAGTCCATAAGTCCATACCTAAATCCATTGGTATAAGTAAAGCATTTCTCTTCAAGGTCATCAACATGCTTTAGATTGTCAACAGCTATATTGTAGCTAGCATCAATTATACCCATCCTATCAGTCTCAATATCGGTAAATATTCTATAGTCTACAGATTCATACCAATCATAGATATCAAATTTTCTTCCAGGATATTCTTTTATAACATTAAGCTTATCGTCTATAATACGTGTTGATACGTCATCAGCAACAACGAAATAATTTTCTTCATTGAAAGCATATGCACTATCAGATGACACATTTTCATAGAGTGTCTTAAAGTTACTGTCATAGAGATT
>DGGU01000010.1 GCA_002392345.1 Lachnospiraceae bacterium UBA3866 | reverse complement strand
ATGCTCCTTTTTAGAGGTTCCCTTTTTTTATTATTCTGCGACTGCGACTTTCGCGAATTCTAGCAGTTTCTTTGTATCAGAGAACTGACTTCCTTCAGCCTTTAAGACTACAGCGATTATCTTATTGTTATTATAATTCATCAAAGATGCGATAGTGTATTTTGAGGCAGTTGTGTATGCCATTCTGCTTGCCACAACATCGGCATTATAATTTGCAGACTCTCTATTGAGTTGAGAGTTCTTACTATATATGATAAGTTGTTCTCTTCTTTCAACTTGAGGTAGAGTATAAGTAGAAAGTGCAAGTAACTCAACTAGCTCTGGTCTTTCAGTTACCTTAGCCATGAGAATAGCCATATCAAGAGCTGTAGTTTCGTTTCCTTCTTTGATGCCTGCTGGGTCTACGAATTTTGTATTTTGCATACCAAGACTGAGTGCAGTTGCATTCATTAGATTGACAAATGCATCTATGTTGCCTGATACATTTTCTGCTATGACATTGGCTGAATCTACAGCACCTTTTACAAACATAGAGGCGATAGCATCTTTGAGGGTGATCTTATCTTTGTTACTAAGTGCTATGATAGAAGCATCTTTATCTATATTATAGACAGCAGTTGAATTGACTTTGAGTTCCTTATCAAGACTTGAACTTGACACTGCAATATATGCAGTCATAAGATTAGCGAGGCCAGAAGGATTATATTTCTCTGTCTGGTTTTTCATATCATATATCTGATTGGTGGTTACATTGATTAAAGCATAGCTTGGAGCTGATATGGTTGGTTTAGTTGCAGTAGTGTTCTTAACTACAAGGTTATATAGATTGAGTCCAGAAGGGAGAACATAAGCACTTCCATCTGTAGGTAAGGTGTTACCTGTGCCATATGGATTAATTAGATCAGCTGCTGTCGGATTGGTAATGAGATTAGTAGGGTTATCTGCATTTGAATTTCTTGCAGCAACAGTAGCTGGGCTTGAACCAATTAGCGGATTAGAAGAATCAACTATGGCAATCTGACTAATCTGATTGGCAGTAGAACTGTTGATGATTGTGGCACCAAGTGGGGAATCATAAACCACAGTGCCAACAGGGAGCTCCTTTTTCTCAACAGTATAAGACGCTAAACTTGGACCGTATTTTTCTATGTCACTTATTTCATCGGCATATGCTGATATGCAAAGCATAAGAGTCATCAACATACTGAAAATTAATGTTTTCTTAAGTACAATATTTTTCATATCGAACCTCATTTCAAAGTTTTGGAGCTGGCTTTATGTAGCCAAACTTAGACTTTATTTTATCATAAAAATAGAAAAAAATAAACAAGGATTTATCTTGAAGATATGATAAAAAATTTGTAAAATAGATTGAAAAATTGGCGAAAAAGTGCCATAATATAGTAAGGAAACTTAGGGATCTAAGTCTTTTTAGATGCCTTTATATAATATTGGAGGAAAGATGGTTAAAGTTAATTTTGATAAGGCAAATGAAATTAATAATATTGATAAGTATGTAAATGAGGCAAAGGAGCATATAAGTGACCTTCTTAGCGATAAGATAGATATGACGGGATGGGTTAAGCATCCTATCAATTATGATAAGGAAGAATTTGCTCGCATAAAAGAGGTAGCAGCTGAGATAAAAAATGAAGCAGAAGTCTTAGTATCGATTGGCATAGGTGGTTCTTATCTTGGAGCTAAGGCTGCCATAGATTTTCTTTCTGATTACTATGCAAATAGGCTAAAGCATGAGAAGGGGAAGGGCGTAGAAGTAATATTTGTTGGCAACGGACTATCAGAAAAATATCTTAAAGAGACTCTTGATTATGTCGAGGGAAAGAATTTCTACATCAATGTGATTAGTAAGAGTGGTGGGACACTAGAACCAGCAGTGGCCTTTGACAAGTTTAAAAAACTTTGTGAGAAGAAGTACGGAAAAGACGAGACAAAGAAAAGAATAATTGCAACGACTGATAAAGAAAAAGGTATACTTAAGGAAGAAGCGAACAAGGAAGGTTATAGAACCTTTGTAGTGCCAGATAACATAGGTGGAAGATATTCTGTGTTATCTGCCGTAGGACTTCTTCCTATAGCTGCAGCAGGGTATGACATAGACAAACTTCTTGCAGGTGCAAAATCAGCCTATGACGTGTACACTAAAGATGATGTAAAAGTAAATGATGCAATGAAGTATGCTATAGTTAGAAATCTATACTATAATAATGGTAAAGATATAGAAGTATTTTCTACTTTGAGTCCCAACATGCAGTATTTCTCAGAATGGCTTAAGCAACTTTTTGGAGAGTCAGAGTGTAAAGGTAACAAGGGTATATTCCCTGCTTCACTTAATATGACAGCTGATTTACATTCTATGGGACAACTTATGCAAGATGGTAAAAGAAATCTCTTTGAGACATTCATAACTATAACCAATGATTATGATGATGATAGAATAAGATATAGTGATAAGTTTTATGTCAACGATCTCAATGATATAGCGCTTCGCGCTACAGAGAAGGCACATCTTACAGGTAATGTACCTGTTATAGATATAAGGGTTTCTGAACAAAATGAGATTACGCTCGGGGAACTTTTCTATTTCTTTATGATGAGCTGTGCTATATCAGCACTAATACTTAAGGTTAATCCATTTAATCAACCAGGTGTTGAGGAATACAAGAAGAATATTAAAGAATTGCTAAAATAAAGGGGCGAATATGGAAAACGAAAATAAGAGTCCAGAACAGATAAAACTTGATGAACTTAAAAAATCAATCAATACTTTCAAAGGAAAACTTACTACACTTGAAGAGAAGAAAGATAAGATTGAAAAAGAAACTAAAGAGATAATTGCTAAAACCATCTATCAGAAGAAGCAAGAGATAGAGAGATCTTATGATGAGGTTCTGAGAGAGGCTGAAGTAAGGCTTAAGTCAGTGGAAAAAGAAAAAGAAGCAGAGAAAAAGAAAAACCTAAACAAAGTGGTTGAACAGAATACAAGAGGTGTCAGAGAAGATAACACTTATCTTCAAAATGAGATAAAGAAAGTATTAAAAGATAACGGCTTGCCTGGTTTTGTTAATTCCGGTTTTTACATGACCATATGGTATCCTAAGACGATTGGAGAGATTTTTGGGGTATTCGTTGCAGTGATTGTGGTTCTTTTAGTACCAACCGTATTATCTTTTGTAGTATTTAAAGAAAAGCTTATGCAAGAATTTCCAAATAATATTATAAGATATATAGTTATAGCACTTATCTATCTCGGAGTTATATTTATATTTGGACTTATATGGCTTGGTATAGACAAACTTACAAAAAAGAATCCTGAAGCCTTAGATAGAGTAGTGGAACTTAGAAAGAACATAGTTGAAAATAAGAAAAAGATAGAGCAGATCACTAAAGACACAAGCAGCAATATGAAAGATGAACAATTCGACTATACAAAACTTGATAGGGACATAGAGGCTGGAAAGATTGAAGTGGAGAATTATAAGAAAAAAAGAAAAGAAGCTCTAGATAATTTCGTTAATAACACTCAAGATGAGATTGAGAAGAAGATAGAGTTTGAAGCTAGTAAAGAGATCAATGTAATAGTTGCTGAGATGGAAGATGTCAAAGCGAGCCTCACAGCGACACAGAAAGAATATGATGAGTTAAAGTTAGCTATTGCAGAGAAATAGATTGATGGAGACCTTATATAGAAAATATAGACCATTAGATTTTGATAGTGTAGTGGGACAAGATGCCATAGTAAGGACACTTAAAAATCAGATAGTGAGTGGCACTATATCGCATGCCTATCTTTTTTCTGGTACTCATGGCACAGGGAAGACCACTGTAGCAAAGATATTTGCAAGAGCTGTGAATTGTCCCAATGAACTTGATGGCAATCCCTGTAATGAGTGCGATGTATGTAAAGCGGCTATGGATGATGCTGACTATAATATCTTAGAACTTGATGCTGCATCTAATGGCAATGTGGAGAAGGTAAGACAGATCACGGAGAGTATGCAATATGCTCCGATAAATGGTGAAAAATATAAAGTGTATATTATAGACGAGGCACACGCACTTACTGGGTTTTCAAAGGAGGCTTTCCTTAAGTCACTTGAAGAGCCACCAGAGTATGTGATATATATACTTGCTACTACAGATCCCAATAAATTGCCAGAAACTATATTATCAAGGTGTCAGAAATATAGTTTTAGAAGAATCAATATAGAAACTATAGTAGCATGTCTTAAAACGATCTGCGATAAAGAAGATATAAGCATTGATGATGATGCCTTATATTTTGTGTCAGAAAAGAGCAATGGAAGTATGAGAGATGCCATTAGCATGCTTGATAGATGTAGATCTTATACTAAAGATAAATTGACCAAGGATAATATAGTAGATATACTTGGAATAGTTGATGATGATGTATTTGCAAAACTTCTAAATTATGTCAATGAAAATAAAGTTGAGATGGCGTGTGATATCATAGCAAAAGCTATCGATAGTGGCAAAGACATAGATAAGTTTACAAGTGATTTTATATGGTATATAAGAAATGTACTGATATCTCAAAGCATTACGAAGCCTATAGAATCTCTAAATATCACCAAAGTAAGTTTTGACAAGATAAAAAAAGAATCAACCAAAGTCGCTAAGGAGACACTTATATATTATATAGAAGAATTGTCTAAGGCACTTAACGTTATGAGATATGATGAGAATAGAAGAGTGATACTTGAGACTACACTTATAAGACTTGCTAATCCAGAAACTAATTATACTGAATCATCTGTCCTAGCAAGAATCAAAGAACTTGAGAACATAAAATCTTCATATACATATGTTAAGGTAGATGATGGTCAAGATAAAACTTCAAAAAAACCTATAGAAGAAAAAACAAATGATGCGATATCGGAACTTAGTTTAAGTAAACTCACATATGATGAGATAAATCTTGTTATAGAAATGTGGGATACTATAAAATCGCCTTTAAATCTTGTAGTAAAACAGGCGCTCGCGAGAGCAGACTTGATCCCTGGGAGTGAAAAAGAACCTGGTGTAGTACAAGTATTATTACCCACTACTTATTATGATATATTGAGGGGACAGATTGAAATTATAGAAAAAAATCTTTCGATGAAAACGAGAGAAGTGTTAGAAAGAGAAGTCACATATAAGATTATCGACAAATCAAAGACTAAGTATGCGGAGAAGATAACATTTAGACTTGAGGATTATAATGACAAAATACAAGGCATAACTATAGGTGTCGAAGATGATTAGTAGTTCTGAAAGTTTGCAAAATCTCATAAGAGAATTATCTGGACTTCCAGGCATAGGCAATAAATCAGCAGCAAGACTTGCCTACTATCTTGCAGATGCACCCAAAGAAAAAGTAAAACTTCTCGTTGATTCCATTAATAAAGTCAGTAAGAATATAAAGAGATGTAAAGTGTGTTTTACTTTTTCGGATGATGATGTATGTGGCATATGTAGTGACGATAGAAGAGATAAGACCAAGATCATGGTAGTTGAAAATGAACGTGACATGCTTGCATACGAGAACATAGGAGAATATAAAGGTGTATATCATGTGCTTGGTGGAGCCTTGTCACCACTTCTTGGCATAGGACCGAATGAACTTAAGATAAAAGAACTTATGGCAAGATTAAGCGATAATATAGATGAAGTTATCATAGCAACTAATTCTTCTATAGAAGGGGAAACTACAGCAACATATATTGCTAAACTTATAAAACCACTCAACATTAAAGTTACGAGAATAGCATCTGGGGTGCCTGTCGGTGGAGATATTGAAAATGTAGACGATGTAACATTGATGAGGGCATATAATGGGAGACAAATGATATGATGGATCAGATTGAGTTTGAAGATTTAATTGAAAAACTAAAGAAGAGAAAAGAAGAGGGTGATATTAAAAACGCCATCAAGGTAGCCGATAGGATACCATGGGATGAAGTTGAAGACATCAACCTTCTTATGTATGTTGCAAATATCTATGAAGAAGGTGGCCAATTCAAAGATGCAAAACTGATTCTCGAGTATGCATATGAGGTGGCGCCAGTTAAGAATAGGCTTTATTATTCACTGTGCCTTATCAATGCAAAATGCAAAGAATTAAAGGACGCAATCAGCTTTTATACAGATTTTTGCGACGCATTTCCAGATGACAATAGAAGGCTTCTACTTCAATACTATATAATGAATGCTAAAAATGCATCACTCAACCAGCAGAAGCGTCTCTTAGTAGAATATTTAAGTGAAGAAAAAGACGAGAAGATGACATTTGAACTTGCTCTCATCTGCGATAAGTTAGGAGAGAGAGAAGAAACATTAGAATATTGCAATTTCATTATCAATTTCTATGGAGTCAAAAAGACTGGCTACGGAAGAAATGCATTATTATTAAAAAAGAAGTATGCGACACTTACCGATGCGGAAGAGACTTTGCTCACAGAAGCGGAAGAGAATTATGCAAGCACTGTTAATTCCGATATAGAATATAAGGAACCACCAATTTTCTATAATGATGTCCGGCTTGAGAATGATAAGATGAATATACCTATAGAGAAGGTTGAGAGGATAGAGAATCAAGATGAGGAAACGAAAGACGCAGAGGCAGATCCTCAGGATGAATTAGACGAGAAATCTGTTCCGAGTAGTATCAATATAGCCTACACTCCTGATGAAGAAAGTTATACTGAAAAAGAGAAAAACAAGATGGCTTTTATGCATAGCAACAAAGTAGACAAAGATAAATTAAGAGACCTTATAGATGAACTAAAGAAAGAAGAAGAGAATAAAAACCAAGCATTTTATAAATTTAGAGAAAAGAGTTTTATAAGGAAAGGAAGGCTTAGAGATATGAAATTAAGTGATACAAAATTGCATATGATTATAGAGGCTCATTCAAAGGACGAAGGAATAGAGATAGCAAAAGGAGAATTGAATTACATTCATAGTGCACTAGATGAGAAGGTGCCTATAGCAAAAGCATCAGCCTACAATATGAATGAAAAAGGTTTTAAGTTTTATGCTGAGAAGATCAGTGGAAAGGATCTTATCATAGAAAATGCCGGTATGCTCAAAAATGAATTGATTGATGACATCGAAGAATATATCATCAACAAAAAGGGTAGTACGATATTTGCCCTGGTTGATATCATCAATAATTTTGATAAGATTGCCACTGAGAGACCTTCATTTATAGGAAGATTTGATGTATATTCAGTGCTTTCAAGTAGACCTCAAGAATCACTTGAAATTACCAAAGAGGACATCCTAAATCATAGCACAGAAAGAGAAGTGCCTAAGGTTGAGAAGAAAGCACCTAAGATAGAGGTAGAAGTACCTAAGGTAGAAAAAGAAGAGCCAAAGGTAGAAAAAGAAAGAATTAAGGCTGAGAGAGAATCGAGTACAGTTAATGATGAAGTAAAGCCTACAAGAGAAGAATCAAGAGCTATTAAGGAAGAGGTTTCTAAGATAGAAGAGAGGCAGGCACACGCTAAGAAAGAACTTACAGTGGACGAATTTGTAGATGAATGCAAACTCTATGCTAAAAATATAGACTGCTTCATGGACGGTAGCACAGTAACTGCACTCTATGAGAAAGTGGAAGAGATGAGAGAAGATAAGATTCCTTTGACGGTTGAGAATGCGGAAGCACTTATAGAAGAGGCTGCAGATAGAGCAGAGAAACCAAAACTTTTTTCTAAACCAAAGTACGATAAAAATGGCTGCTTAATAATTACAGAGGATCATTTTAATTTCTAGTGCAAGAGTTTATATTACAAAATCTAGTCACAATAATTTTTCTGGTAGCAGTAGTATATGGCTTCATGAAAGGATTTTCATCGGGTTTTCTTAAGATGCTCCTATCTTTCGGTTCTATAGTTCTTACTATTATTGCTACAAGGACATTCACTCCAGTTCTTGCAAGCACTATCAAAGATGTGACTAATATAGAGTCATCACTTACTTCGATAATATATGATGCGATTATCAATACTAATCTATACGATTCAATCAATATACCTTGGCTTTCTTCTTTGGACACAGGTAACATAGAATCAACTATTAGAGATAGTTTGTGTACCAATATAGCCAATGGTGTTATAAATTTAATGTGTGGCATAGTGATATTTATCGTATCACTTATCATAATAAGGATAGTTCTAAGACTTCTTGATGTGGTTAATTACATACCGCTTATCAGCCAGTTTAATAGGATACTTGGGGGTGTACTTGGGGTTATTCAAGTTATCCTTATAATTGCGATACTATTTACTATATTAAGAGTTTTTGAGTCTATCCCACAGATAAGCGAAATAACGACATATATCAAAAATTCCCCTATAGTAAACTACATTTATGAAAATAATGTAGTATATGAGTTCTTGTCAAATCTATTTACTGGCATTACAACAGGTGCCAAATAAGCTTATAAATTAGTTGACAAAACACTTGCATTTTTTATAATTTTATTGTAAAATTATTAGGCTTATTGAAGTTTTAAAATTGGCCCGGTGGCTCAGAAATGTCCAGTGGACATTTCTGCACTATTATCAAGTAGAATTGGGCAAGCAACTTAGGATTTAAATTTGGCCCGGTGGCTCAGATGGTTAGAGCGCTGCCCTGTCACGGCAGAGGTCAGGGGTTCAAGTCCCCTTCGGGTCGGAAGGGCGGGAACAGTCCCGCCCCTACAATTTTATGGATGGGTTCCCGAGTGGCCAAAGGGGACAGACTGTAAATCTGCTGCGATTGCTTCGGTGGTTCGAATCCACCTCCACCCATTCGGCGAAAGCCATTTATAATTTTATAACG
>DGGU01000058.1 GCA_002392345.1 Lachnospiraceae bacterium UBA3866 | reverse complement strand
ATGAGATAAGAAGAGAGAGAGCTTTAAAGAGAGAAAGAGAGCAAAAGACACCAAAGTATGACGAGATGGAACGTCGCTTTAAAGCAGATAAGATAGATTTTAGTGAAGAAAAGATAAATGCAGCAGGGATAGTAAAACGATATAACGCCAATGACTTTGACAGGTGCGTCGCTGAAATAATACAAGATATTCAAAAATGATAAACTTATCAACCGAAAAAATATATAATGCCTATATCATAGAGACTTATAATTATGCTCAAGTTAGAAATCAACTCATTGATTTTGCAGTAAACTTGGGTTTTGATAAGAGACTCATAGAGGCAGGAACTCACCCTGACATGACTTTTATAGAGTCGACAGATAAAGTGATATCTATTAAAGATATAAGAGAGAAGCTTATCGACAGTGTCACACTTACACCTCAGATTGCTGATAGAAAAATATATGTTGTCTATGATGCAAAAAATATCATGGAATCAACGGCCAATGCTATGCTTAAGACTCTTGAAGAACCACCAGAATTTGTATCAATATTTCTTGTTACTGAAAATGCCAACTCGCTTCTTCCTACTATAAGGAGTCGTTGCCAGATTATAAAAGACGCAGAGGACTTTGACTACAAAAATCTACTTGAGCTAGAATATCTTGATGATGCACTTAATACTCTATCAAATATTAAGTATGAATTAGCAGGCGAGAAGACAGATTTTATTGACAAGGTACTAAATGACGATTATAATCTTAAAAACCTGATAAGAATATATAGATATGCCGTTCGAGATGCTCTTGTATATAAGACGACTTTATCTAAGAAGAAGATCATACTTCGTGAGAAAGAAGATTACATCATATCGATATCTGAGAGTTTTACTTTGGAGGAACTAGGCACACTTATAGACAAACTCGATAAATTATCACTTGCTGATAGCTACGATGTAAATAAGCGAATAGCAGCCCTTGATTTTTTGATTGCATAAGGGCAGGGAGAATATATGGAAAAATGTTTAGGAATTAGATTCAGAGTTAGCGGAAAAATATATTATTTTAAGCCAAATAACGAAGAGATAGATGTAGGCGATGCCTGCATAGTGGAGACTATTCGTGGCATAGAATATGGCAAAGTTGTCAAAAAAAATGTGATGGTGGATGAAAAATCACTAAAATCGCCACTTAGAACAATCATCAGAAAGGCCACAGAGAAGGATAGAGAGACCCACCTTAAAAACAAAGAAAGGGAAGGCAATGCATTTGCAAAGTGTAAGGAGAGGATTATAGCTCACGGTCTTCCTATGAAACTTCTTGACTGCGAATATACCTTTGATTCAACCAAGATACTTTTCTATTTTTCTGCAGAATCAAGAATTGACTTTAGAGAGCTTGTAAAGGATCTTGCATCTATATTTAGAATAAGGATAGAACTTAGACAGGTTGGTGTTCGTGATGAGACTAAGATTTTAGGTGGACTTGGACCTTGCGGGAGAGAATATTGCTGCGCAACCTATCTTTTTGACTTTAAAACAGTATCGATAAAAAATGTCAAAGAGCAAGGAGTAAGTCTTAACCCAGCGAAGATATCGGGAGCCTGTGGCAGACTTATGTGTTGTCTTAATAATGAAAAAGAGACTTATGAGAAACTTAATGAATCTATGCCACAGATTAGTGATTTTGTAACTACGAACGATGGCATGAAGGGTACAGTACAAAGTATCAATACTCTAAGGCAGAAAGTCAAAGTTCTTGTAAATCTCAAAGATGGTGAGAAAGAGATGCGAGAATATAATCCATCTGATCTTAAGTTCAAGAAACGTCAAGCAGTATTTAAAACATCAGAAGAAGAAAAAGAAGCCATGATGCTTGAAGAACTAGAGAAGAAAGATGTGAAAGCAGATTTATAATTTTGAAGCAAGACTACGAAGTTAGAATTAATTATTTTTATTTTTAGATAATCTGATTATAGAAAATATAGGATAGAGCTGTGAGAACGCAGCACCACTTATTACGAGTACAACTCCTATAATTTGCATAGGTGTAAGAGACTCTTTTAAGATTAGAGCTGATAAGACTACTGCTGATACTGGATCAAGATAAGAAAGTATAGCAACTGTTGACATAGGAAGTTTTGTTATAGTTGAGTAATAGAAAAAGCATGAAAGGCCAGTGTTGAGAAGCCCTATCCAAAGGACTGGAATCCACTGACTTCCTTCTATCTTTATATGTATCCCCGTTGTGAACATTAAAAATATGAAAACGAGAACGAAACTTGCCACAAGCTGGCAAGTTGTGTTTTCTATACCAGATGCATTTTCGACCTTTTTATTGAGGATGACCATCACAGCATATAGGATTCCTGCCATAAAACCAAAGAATACCCCATGGAGTTTCGCGCTGTCGGCGGCTATATCATTATTTAAAAATACGATCCCCACAAACACAACTATAGCTCCAAGAATCTGAGCAAATGATAGTCTTTCTTTAAAAAATATGGGAGATAGAAGCATGGCTATTATCGGACCGAGATAGTATAGTAAAGTCGATATACTTACGCCAATTATCTTATATGCTTCAAAGAGAAATATCCATCCACCAGCAAGTGCAAATCCTGAGAAGATAAGAAATGTAGCATTACGAAGGTCTCTAAGGCAGAGGAATTTCTCTTTATGCAAAATGCATACAAGGATTAAAAGAAGACTTCCTATGATAGTTCTTAAGAATACAATTTCAATACTGCTTAAGTTTATGAAACTTGCCACTATGCCATTTGATCCCATAATTATCAGTGATATGAGATACAGTATGAGATTTAGCCTATATTCTTTCATAAGGTATATTATACCACAGAAAGTGGTCGGATAAAATACTATCAAGGGGCGTTTGACAAATAGATATCGACATTGTAAAATTAGTGTAAAAAACGATAAATTATGGACAAAATCAAACTTGAAAATCTAGAGATTGATGGCTATCACCTCTACCAAGATAAGGGAAATTTCAACTTTGGTATAGATGCAGTTTTACTTGCCAATTTTGCTCTTCGCGAAGCAAATATCACAAAAGCTGTAGACACTGCAAGCCACTCTGTACGAGTAAATTCTACTAGCCCAATAAAAATCTGCGATCTCTGCTCTGGCACTCTACCTATCCCACTTATTATATATGCAAAATCTCATATGGACGAGCACTGCGAGCCCACGCCCCGTAGGGGCGAGCTATGCGAGCCCTCTCTTCATATTGATGCATTTGAAATAGATAAAGATCAAACGAAGCTCTCTCAAAAATCAGTCCTTTGGAACAAAGAAAATGTACCACAAGCAAAAAACATAGATCAAGATATAAATGTATATAACGAAGATATTAAAAATATTTTTTTAGATAGAGAAAAATATAAAAATCTTTATGAATCTTATGACCTTGTCACAGTGAACCCACCTTACAATAAAAAGGGAAGTGGCCTTGTCAGTATCAATGATAAAGTTATATCAGCTCGCCATGAGATTTTAGTGACCTTTGATGATGTCTGTCATGCAGCGAATCTCTTGCTCAAATCCAAAAAGAGATTGTATTTCATCAATCAGACAAGTAGGTTCACAGAGATCATTACCACGTTAAAAAAATATTCATTTGAGATGAAGAAAGTTGCTTTTGTCCATCCGTATGTCAATAAACCATCAAACCTCTTTCTAGCTGAAGCGGTGAAGAGCGGGAGAGAGGGAGTTAAGGTTTTAGAGCCAATTATCATATACGAGAAGGGCGGTTCCTACACAGAGAAAGTACTTAAAATATACGGAAAGTAATAAAAAAAATCTGCCATTATGGCTTAAAATTGTGTCTGAAAAACCCTTATTTTATCTAAGGGGCTTATATAATCAACACATCAAAACCACTATATATGGTGGTTGATTTTTTGTTAATAACTATATATTGACATTGGGAATTATTATGATATAATAATTTAGATTTAAAGAGGGCATGAAAATATATTAAAAGGGGTGTATTATGTTTGTTGTATCAAAGAGAAATGGCGAGATAGTTGATTTTAATATTCAGAAGATCAAGGATGCTATAGATAAGGCATTTACCGCCTGTAAAAGAGAGACCCATCCAAGCATAATTGATGATCTTGCGCAAAGGGTTGCTGCGGCTTTCGGGCCTAAGATTAAAAATGGAGTTATCTCTGTAGAAGAGATCCAGGACTCAGTAGAAGAAGTCCTTATCAAATATGATTATGGTGATGTTGCGAAAGCATACATTATATATAGAAAGAAACACGACGACATAAGAAAGACTAAAGAGACTTTGCTCAACTACAAATCTGTTGTTGATAATTATCTCAATGTCAACGATTGGAGAGTTAAAGAGAATTCCACAGTAACTTATTCTGTTGGTGGACTTATCCTTTCAAATTCTGGTGCGATCACTGCAAATTATTGGTTGTCAGAAGTATATGACGAAGACATTGCCAATGCTCATAGAAATGCAGAGATTCATATCCACGATCTATCTATGCTTACTGGATACTGTGCTGGTTGGTCATTAAAACAACTTATCAAAGAAGGTCTTGGAGGTATCCCAGGTAAGATCACAAGTTCTCCTGCAAAACATTTATCAACTTTATGTAACCAGATGGTCAATTTCCTTGGCATCATGCAAAA
>DGGU01000009.1:5979-6705 GCA_002392345.1 Lachnospiraceae bacterium UBA3866 | reverse complement strand
ATATTTATCATCAAAAAGTAGATTAGCATCAGCCTTAATGAGAGATCCATCTGGCCTATAATAATACATATAAGGGTCTAAGTCATATTGTGTATAATCTTTTTTGATGAGTTCCTTTGAAAAATCAAATTCATTGACATATGAATCATTAAAATCAAGGCTTGGTTTTGAAGGATTCTCTGTCCCACTAATCACTTCAAGAAAATAATTACCGTATTTGTTAAATGCATTATTCGCATCATTTAAGGTGAAGGCATCTCCTTCAAAAAATGATCTCATGTCTAATTCAAGTATTATATTGTTGTATTTTATATTATAACAATCAAGGAGTCCTAAGATATTGATCCTATCTTGAAGATTGGCTGCACCTACTGCTAGATTTGCAAAATTACTATTCCCTACATCTATACTTGATAGAGACAACATATATGATGAACCAATGGCTATGGTATCTAAGTCATGGTTCAAGTTTTTAATATAGTTCGCTTTAAAATACCTTTGCTGCTTTGCATCATTCAAAGAATATACTATATTCCCACTTAGTGCACTTATCGCTGTGCGCTCATTATCAGTCAAAACCCCAATGGCAAAAATACTATTAGCAGACAACATTGATATAAGAAGAATTACCGCCAATATACATTTTTTTCCGTTTTTCCTAAACAATTTACCCATATATCACTTAAAATCAGCCCCTTATATTAAGGGCACCTCGAAAAACTCCGT
>DGGU01000009.1:1953-5944 GCA_002392345.1 Lachnospiraceae bacterium UBA3866 | reverse complement strand
CGTTTTTCGAGTGTGTGCCCAGCTGGAACCTTAAAACTCTACATATTATACAAGAAAATCGCGATATTTACAATGAGTAACATTGAAAATAAGCCAAATATTTAGTATTATTAAAGCGTGAAAAATCTTGATGGCAACTTCATAGCACTTTTTGACTCGGGTTTTGGTGGCATATCTAACCTCAATCTCTGTCTTAAACTCATGCCAGATGAGAACTATGTTTTCTATGCCGACTCTAAGAATTGTCCTTATGGCAAGAGAACTAAAGAAGATATAGTTGAGATAGGTAAGGACATCATAGGTAAGTTTTATAAATATAATCCAAAAGCACTTATCATAGCTTGCAATACTATGTCAACAAGTGACCCAGAAGCTTTAAGAGAGCCGTACCCTGACTTAAAGATCATAGGTACTTATCCTAATTTTGAACATGTATTAAAGCCAGGTACTATTATAGAAGAACATTCTCTTAAATTATCAGAAAAAAATCTTAACCCTTCATCAAAAAAATATAAGATACTTATACTTGCTACCACAGCAACATGCAGGAGCGACTATCTAAACGAAAAAATGAGTCTATATAGTGATTTAATTGATATATATATAGAGCCCGCTGATATGATAGTTAAGGCTGTAGAGAATAACGAAGTTGATGAAATGTATCTAAGAAACTATCTAAACGGCATATTGATCCCATATATGGATATAGATGCTCTAATCTTGGGCTGCACCCATTTCCATTTTGCTGAGCCTGTTATAAGGAAAATCCTTGGCAATAAAATAAGCATAACTTCAGGATGCGAGATAGCAGCTAAGGAATGCTATGATTATCTATCCGAAAACAAGATGCTAAATAATAATGCAAATGATAGTACAAAAGACAAAACAGGTAGCAGCAATAAAGATCATAACAAGAAACATACAATAAAAATCATAGACGCAAAACTAACTAAAAAAAGAAAAGAAACCTTTTTGAGGCTTCTTGACTTTGATAAAAATAAACACGATATAACATTTTCGACTTCGCTATAGATTTCTCTCCATAGCTCTTTTCATATCCTTCTTTTTCAGGTCTTCTCTCTTGTCATAGAGTTTCTTGCCTTTACAAAGGCCGATCTCGACTTTCACACGACTATCTTTAAAATAAACCTGAAGTGGTATCAGGGTGTAACCTTTAAGCTTTAATGATTCTTCTATCTTTCTTATCTCTCTTTTATGCAAAAGCAACTTTCTTGTGCGGACTGGGTCTACATTAAATATATTGCCCTTCTCATATGGTGATATATTCATACCTATAATATAGCATTCTCTTCCTAAGATCTTACAGAGACTCTCTTTAATCGAACAATTAGAAAGACGAAGCGACTTAACTTCTGTCCCTTTTAACTCTATGCCGCACTCATACTTCTCTATAACGAAATAATCATGATAGGCTTTTTTGTTATTCGCTATGAGCTTAGTCCCCATTATCTAATCATCCTCAACTAATTCAAAGTCTATAGCTCTTATCTCAGGCGTTGCCTTTACAAGCATAACCTTGACCTTCTGTCCTATGACAAAAGTTTTCTTTGTATGTGCACCTACTACTTTATATTTTTCTTCATCAAAATCGTATCTATCACCTTTTATATCACGATATGCAACCATACCTTCTATGGTATTATCTAATTCTACGAACATGCCAAAGCTTGTCATGCCAGATACTCTTCCTTCAAATTCTTCGCCAAGATGACCTACCATGTATTCAGTCTTTTTCAGTGCTTCTATATCCCTCTCTAGATCTATAGCAGTTCTTTCAGTTTTAGATATATGATAAGCAACTGATTCAAGTATATTATCATAATGAGCATATCTTCTATCATCAAATCGACCATCTATTATCTCGTGCATGATCCTATGAATCTGAAGATCACTATATCTTCTTATAGGCGATGTGAAGTGAGTATAATATTTTGCCGCAAGTGCGAAGTGGCCAAGTTCATTCTTACTATACCTTGCCTGACTCATAGACCTAAGTGCCAGTTTCTCTACAACTTGCTTATATTCTTCTCCCTCAACTGATTTGAGAAGTTTTTGCAAGTCTTGCGGCGTCAGTGCTTTTTTAGGGTTTATATTGTTAGGCACACCTATAGACCTTAGAGTAGTTATAAATGTCTCTAATTTGTCTTCATCTGATGGCTCGTGAACTCTATATAAAAACGGAACTTCTCTAAAGAAATATTCCTCTGCCACTGTCTCATTGGCCGAAACCATGAAATCTTCTATAAGTTCATAGGCTTCTATCCTTACCTTTTCTGCGACTCCAAGTGGCTTTAAGTTTTCGTCAACCTCTATCATAGTCTCTTTGAGGTCAAAACTTACTGCCCCCCTTGCATACCTTTTCTTTCGTATAACCCTTGATAATGATATCATATCAAGTATCATATCTTTGATATTTTGAGGCGTATCTATAGTCTTGCTGCCATCAATAATATCTTGCACTTCGTGGTATGTCATCCTCTTCCTAGACCTTATGATGCTTTCATATATGTCATGGTTTACGACATTGCCCTTATCATCAAGGGTCATCTCGCAAGTCATCGTGAGCCTATCTTCACCCTCATTTAAAGAACACATGCCATTGGATAATACATGTGGAAGCATCGGTATGACTCTATCAAGTAGATAGACAGAATTGCCCCTTTTCATTGCTTCTATGTCAAGAAGACTTCCCTCTGTCACATAGTGACTTACATCGGCGATAGATACATATAATTTCTTAAAGTCGCCATCTGCCTTCTCAAGATATATAGCATCATCTATGTCTTTAGTATCTTCGCCGTCTATAGTTATAAAAGTCTTATCACGAAGATCCTTTCTTCCTATTAGATCGTTATCCTCTATAGGCTTTGCTACTTCATCTGCCTCTCTTAAAGTATCTTCGTCAAATGTATCTCTGACTTTAAAATCTTTTATAATAGCAGTGAGTTCTGCATTGGGGTCATCCTTATGCCCTAAGACAGATACTATAACTCCTTCTGGATTATCATCTTTATGTTTTTTCTGCAGCAATCTAACTTCAACTATAGAATCTTTAACTGCCTTCCCAAAATACCTTTTCTCTATATGTATATCGAAAGGTATCCTCTTGTTGATAGGAGTCACAAAACCAAAACCACCGCTAGGTTTAAAGTAACCTACGACTATATCGCTCGCCCTTTCAATAATCTTTATAACTTTCCCTTCGCGGTTTTTCTTATCTGATGTCTTCTCAGATATTATCTTTATACTAACTCTATCATCATTCATCGCATCCAGCGAATCTTTCGATGATACATATATCTCTTCGTCGCCATCTATCTTCACAAAACCAAAGTTTTTACTCGCAACTCTATATATACCTTCTATGCTATTGTCCTTGTTTTCCTTAGCCATAATTTTCCTTTGATATATTATCTTAATAAAAAAGACCTGCTTTTGCAGGTCTAATTCTTACCATACAATATTGAGTGCAAGAGCTAAAACAAGGAATGATATCGCAAGTGCTGTGGTAATCTTTGAAAGATGTCCTTCTATAGATCTTCCTCTCGCCTTATTCCAATAAGAATCACCCATACCTGCTATACTACCAAGTCCAGCACTCTTTCCTTCTTGTAAAAGTATAATTCCTGCAAGTGCTATACATACTATTGAAAATAATATCATTAATACTGTTCTAACCATGTCTACCTCTTTTTATATATATTGATGTGCGGGGAATGGGACTTGAACCCACACGAGAAATTCCCACAAGATCCTTAGTCTTGCCTGTCTGCCAATTCCAGCATCCCCGCAAATAATAAAAGCGCGAAACGGGGATCGAACCCGCGACCTTCGCCTTGGCAAGGCGACGCTCCACCACTGAGCCACTCGCGCATATACATATATTATATAAGCAAGTATCGAAAAAATCAAGTGTGCCTAGAGGCGGAATCGAACCACCGACACGAGGATTTTCAGTCCTCTGCTCTAC
>DGGU01000009.1:0-1905 GCA_002392345.1 Lachnospiraceae bacterium UBA3866 | reverse complement strand
CTCTACCGACTGAGCTATCTAGGCATAAGCGGGTGATGGGAATCGGACCCACGTATCAAGCTTGGAAGGCTTGCATTCTACCATTGAACTACACCCGCAAAAGCAAGCCTTATAATTTTACAAGAAAGAGCACTTTTTGTCAAGAAAAAAGGAGCTCTCAAAACGCCTATAAATCACTTTATATAAGCCTAATCTGTGGCAACATCTGAACTGGTTGCTATATATGAGTTGTCATTTTCAACTCTCTCATCCATGAAAAACTGATATCTTGTCCTATTTGCTCCAAGATATATCCTCATGTATCCTTCCAGGGTGCTATTGGCAGCTATGATATCCGATAATAATATCTTTCTATCTCTAAGACTTTCATCAACATCATTTCCTTCATCTACATCAAACCAAATCATTGGTATCTCATCATCATATGATATATTAGATACATAGGTATCATGAAGTAAGGTCGATTTCTTAGTTTCCTTATCATAGAAGTAAACTAGGGCATTTCTCTCTCTAAAATAATCATCCCTAACTTCTGCGCATATCTCAGTTACAGAGATTTCATACTTGTCTATGAGTTCTTTCTTTAGCATAAAGTCAGTCCTTGCTTCAACATATGCAGCTATATCATAGTCAAGCATACCACTACCATTTTTATAATCAGATATGCTAGGCGTACTATTTTTATAATCACCGTTAGTTACATCATCAATTATATAATCACTATATTTGTATTCTTTATATTCATTTTTTACATAATATAGACAATTCAAATCAGGATAATCGCATAAAATATCTTCTTCCTTATATGGTAGGCCCTTACATGATACTATAGACAAAGTAGTCCCAATAATCAAAAAAGGAATAACCACTCTTATCAAATTTTTTTTGCTAGAAATACTTTTCATATATTGTCCTCTTTCTCTTTCTATCATTAGTAGGTCTTTAAATCATCAAGAAGTTTCTTCTTATCGCTATCCCAAGTGCCTTTTCTTATGCTTGTCCTTATATCTTCCATAAGATGATTATAATAATATAGATTATGCATAACGAGTAATCTCATGCCGAGCATCTCTTTAGACTTAAGGAGATGTCTTATATAAGCTCTGCTATATAGCCGACATGCCTCACAGCCACAGCCTTCTTCTATAGGCCTCTCATCGTCTTCATAGCACTTGTTAAGAAGATTGAGTTTTCCATACTTTGTATATGCATGACCGTGCCGACCATTCCTAGTTGGATACACACAATCAAAAAAATCTATACCTCTGTCTACGCTTTCTATGATATTTTCAGGCGTACCTACACCCATGAGATATGTAGGCTTATCTTCAGGGAGGTGTGGTACAGTAACATCAAGTATGTGATACATCTCTTCATGTGATTCACCTACAGCGAGGCCTCCTATAGCATAACCTGGAAGATCAAAGCGGCTTATCTCTTTAGCATGCTCTATCCTTATATCGTCGATTATACCACCTTGGTTAATTCCAAAAAGAAGTTGATGCTTGTTGATTGTATCAGGCAATTCATTTTGACGTTTGTTTTCTTCTATGCATCTCATAAGCCATCTTGTAGTTCGCTCTACTGATGGTTTTATATAGTCATAAGCTGCAAGCGCAGGAGGACATTCGTCAAGTGCCATAGCAATAGTTGATGCGAGATTCGACTGGATCTCTATACTCGTCTCTGGTCCCATGAACACATAGTGGCCATCTATGTATGATTTAAAATACACTCCCTCTTCTTTTATCTTCCTGCCTGTCGACACAAGTGAAAACACTTGAAAACCACCACTATCAGTAAGTGTAGGTCCATCCCAGTTAGAAAATTTCTTTATGCCACCAAGTTTCTTTATAAGCTTATCACCGGTTTTTAAGTGGAGATGATAGGTATTGCAAAGTAAAA
>DGGU01000006.1 GCA_002392345.1 Lachnospiraceae bacterium UBA3866 | reverse complement strand
CAAACTTACCTGTAACCATAGAATAGAAATAATATAAAAGCCATCCAGCTACAACTGTATAAAACATCATAAGCACAACATTGCCAATGAAACAAAATACCCCGTGTATATTCCATGCTTTTTTGTCAGGTGTCAAGACCTTATACATAAGGATTGGACTTTTCTGAGCAGCTCGCCCCATAGAAAACTCCATTGTCATAACTGGCAGTCCAAGTATTAAGAGAAAGATGATGTAGATAAGAACAAAAGCTCCACCACCATATTGTCCCACCATCCATGGAAATTTCCATACATTTCCAACACCTATAGCACATCCTGCACTAAGTAAAATGAAGCCTAACCTACTTCCTAAATGGTCGCGATTCATAATTTCCTCCAGATTTATAGTTTTTCTTCAAAATGAGTTACAATTTTCAATTTAAATTTTAATTTTAAAAATCTATATATACAGTCAATAAATATTTTTTCAAATCCATAGTGTGTTGCATTAATATAGGAGATCCCTTCTTCTAATAAATCTATAATCTGATTGTGTTTGATTTCAGATGTTATAAAAAGATCAGCTCCTTCATTTAAAACTAAATCGACATCACTACTGCCACTTCCAGGTACAATAATTATCTTTTCTATATCTTTATTCTCTTTATCACTATATAATACCATTTTTTCTATATCAATGTTAAACTTTTTTGAAATTAGGTTATATATGGTATTAAGTTTTTTTGGTTTATTTAAGTATATTATGTTGCCTATTCCATAGTTTTTATCACATACCTTATATTTTTCAAGTATATCTTCTTTTTTTATTTCTTTCTTGTCAAATAATTGATTTTGAGCTAATACTCCCATGCCATACTTAAGATTAGCGTCAAAATTAGTATGCATACTATAAGCATTGATTCCGTATTTTAATAATAGTTTTATTCTTTTAGATATAGGGTCATCTATAATATTTCTTATCTCATTAAATATAATTGGATGATGCGATATAATTAGATTAATTGAGTTTCTGCTCGCATATTCTATAGCATCTTTTGTAATATCAAGGCATACAAGTATCCCTTTAACTCCATCATCAAAATTAACTATATTTGCACCAGAATTATCAAAATCTAACTGAGAATTATTTGGATATCTTTTTTCAATATATTCAATTATATTTTTAACTTTCACCTATATTCTTCTAACTCCTTTTAGAATATAATAATATTTTTCATCTTCATAGACATTTTTTTGTTCTACAATATCTATGCCATGTCTATCAAGGTACTGAATTAGATTGGTAATTTTAGTATGAGGTGAAAGGATAAGATACTTGTAATTATAATCACTAATGTTGGCTATGATATTAAGCATATTATCATAGCCAATACCTGTAATTATAATCCCAGATTCCACCTTCCTATCTACTTTATCTAAACCTTCTGATAATAAAGTTTTAAAATTTGCTGATCTATAGTTTAGATATTTTTCAGCATTGTCTTCACAAGATTTTAGCGGCAAAGCCTTATTATCAATTGCAATCACATTATTAGAGATATGCATATTGGCAATTGTAATCGCAACCTTGCCATGATCAGTACCTACATCTATAATAGTGTCACAAGGTTCGCACATTGATATAATTGTTGACAATCTTTTTGAAAGTTTTAAATCCACTATAAAAACTTTTTACTCATCAATTCCTTGATTTTGATATTTGTCTCATACATATTATCAAGATTATCACCTTGAGTGCTTTTTATAGAATTGATTTTAATATTTCTAATAATCTTATTAAGTGTATCTTTCATTAAATTAGTATTAGATTCATCATAATTATAATTATATGTCAAAATTCTTTTAGCTGTGTCAACTATACTCTGATCATAATTCTCGATTTCACTAAATATACTATCTATTTTAACCCCAGACAGATACTTCTCATATAAAATCTTAGTCACTTCATAATGTAAATCATCTGCACTTACAATATCTCTTATCTTATCTCTATATTCTTCATTGATATATATGAGATAGATAAAATTAGATTCTTGTTTAAATTCCTCGCTGTCTTCATTAAGAGTTAATTTTTTAGTTTCATTTTTAATTTCTTGTAAGTCAGATTTACTTATTGAGTTGCCTTTCAAACGTTCACTAATAAGATTTAAGAGTTTATTTGAATCTATATTTTCTCGTAAAGCAATTTTCTTTGCGTAGTTTTCACGAACAATTGAATTATCAATGCTTACAAGTTTTGTAACTATAAGATCAATATATTTTTCAAAATCATATGGATTATCTAAATCTAGTCCAAGTTTTGATGTCATAGCATAATACAATATACTTGGAATAGGACCTGAAATCCTCTTTACAAATTCTGATTTCCCTAGTCGACTGTCATTTAAGAATTCATCCACATCTTTAACAGGGTTTAGGTCTATCATATAGGTCTCAAAATTATGCTTTCGAAGCATATCTGCTATATGGTTTTTAGCCTTTATTCCTGCATCATCCATATCCTCACATAAATATATCTTCTTAGGTTTTCTCTTAAGTAAGAAAATCTGCTTATCATTAAAAGCTGTGCCCTGTGCACCCATGGCATTATCATAGCCATTCTGATAAAGTGTGATGACATCCATATTGCCTTCACATAATATGTAATAATCTGCTTTAGAATAAAAAGCAATATTATATCCATATAGCATATTATCTTTATGAAAGATAAGCGTTGTCTTTGAATTAAGATATTTTCTAGTTTTCTCTTCTTCTTTATTCAGCGTTCTACTTTGAAATCCTATGATATGCTGATTTATATCAACAACTGGAAAGATTATCCTATCATAAAAATAACCGACTACTCTATTTTCATCATTGAGTCTAAAAAGTGTCGAATCAAATATTACTTCATCATCATATCCCATCTCTTTAAGTTTATTGTATAGTAAAGTCGTATTCTTAGGTGCATAGCCAAGTCCAAACTTTAGTATAGTCTTATCATTCAATTTTCTTTTTTTAGTAAGATAATCATATGCTACTTTGCCAACATCACTATGGAGATATTTATAATAAAGATTGGCAACATCTTTATGAAGTTTGTACAGAGCCTCTTTTCTCGCCTCATTTTTTTTGTATTCAGCTGTTGACTGGTAGTCATTATCTATCTCGATATTTACAGCTTTAGCAAGTCTTTTGACAGCATCAAAATAACTTATATTGAGATATTTTTCCAAAAAATGAAACACGTCCCCAGCTTCATTGCAGGCAAAACACTTAAACATCTTTCTGCTTTCGCTTACTGACATTGAAGGGTTTTTATCAGGATGAAATGGACATATACCAAGCCAATTACTGCCGCTTTGTTTTAACGGTACATATTCTTTAATTACATCAACGATACTAATACGATTTTTTATTTCTTCCTTTGCATCCTTGTACTTCATCTTATCTTCCAACCAACCGGTACATACAATTCATTGAATTTATATATAGCAAAATCATCAGTCATACCTGATATATAATCGCCTACAACTTGTTCTTCTTTCTCGCCATTTTTTATAAGATTCTTATATTCAATAGGCAACTCATCAATATACTTAATGTAATGATTATAAAGTTTTGCAACAACATGTTGAGCTTTCTTTTCTTCAGTTTTGGCTATGTTCTTCTTGTTGTTATTGTTATATAGATTTTCGAATAACCAAGCTCTAAGCTTTTTAAGTGCAACATTAACCTTTTTGCTCATTAGTATGTCATTCTTATCATATGAAGTGTATACTATGTCTTTTATAAGAAAATCTATCCTTGTCCTTACAGAACTTCCAATCACTTCGGTTACTTCACGTGGTATATCACTTTCTTTTAAGATTTTTGCAGAGATCGCATCATCTATATCGTGATTAACGTATGCTATCTTATCAGAAACTCTTACGACCTTGCCTTCCATAGTTTTTGGAGAACCGCTAGTCCTATGATTGAGAATTCCATCTCTCACTTCTTTTGTGAGATTTAACCCTTGGCCATTACGCTCGAGCTTCTCAACTATTCTTACACTTTGAGCACAATGTTCAAAACCACCTGGCATCAATTCATTAAGTACATATTCCCCTGCATGTCCAAATGGAGTATGGCCAAGATCATGTCCAAGTGCGATTGCCTCAGTAAGATCTTCATTAAGCCTCAATGATTTTGCAATTGTTCTTGCAATCTGACTCACTTCCAAGGTATGAGTAAGTCTTGTTCTATAATGGTCTCCTTCTGGTATCAAGAAAACTTGAGTCTTATGTTTGAGCCTTCTAAAAGACTTACAATGTATGATCCTATCTCTATCTCTTTGGAATACAGTACGCAAATCACACTCTTTTTCTTTTTTGTCTCTGCCAAGGCTATTTACTGAAAGAGTGGCATACTTAGATAAAGTTTCAATTTCGATTTTTTCTAATTCTTCTCTAATAGTTGACATTTGTAGTTTGTGCACTTATGAATTCTATCTCATGAAGTGCATCCTCATCATTAGGATATTGTTTTATATAGTAATTAAATGTATTGAGAGCATTTTTCCATTCGCCTTTTTTTTCATAAAGGACACCTTGATTATACATAACTGATTTTTCATGTTCGAAACCTTTAACTTTAAGCTCAGTCAGAAGTTCATCAGCATAATCAACATCTCCATTATCAATGGCATTTTTAAATTCTACAAGATTAACAATTGAACCAACATTATTATAAAGTTCATTATACAACTTATTATTCTTATCAATTTTAAGTAACAGCTCATAGATATTTTTTGATTCCTTATATCTTTTTAGCATAAAAAGACACTCAGCTTTATAGAGAAGTAGTTCATACTGAGTATTTCCAACTTCGCCGTTACCAAGAGAAATTGCTTTGTCAAAATACTCAAGCGCCTCTTCATAATGATTATTTTCTAGATTATCAATACCATAAGCTCTATACTGAGAAATCTTATTATTAGAGCAAGATGTAAGCATTAAAATTGAAAATAATAATATAATTTTTCTATATAGTTTATCTTTCATCAGTGCTTCCTATGCCACCATTTCTGCTTATGTCAACATTATCATCTATAGTTAGATAATACTTTGAAAATATCCCTTGTGCAAAAGCCATGCCTTTTCTTATCTCAATTCTGCTATCACCATGATTAGTAAACTTTATAAATATATGGCCTTCATTGTCTGAATTATAATAATCACTATCGATGATACCTACTGTATTATCAAGCATCATGCGATATTTAAAACCAAGTGAAGACCTTGGGAAGATCATCATATATACATCTTCATCCATCTTGCATCTTATACCAGTAGGTATCTTAATAGTTTCATTCTTATCTAGAGAAAAATCTATTGGACTATATATGTCATATCCTGCAGAGTACTTAGTTGCTCTACTTGGCAGTTTAATAGAATTATACACTGCAGTTATTTCCATATCATCTAGTCCGTATTTTTGTCCAGATGGAAAAGTTTTTTGATAATCCTTATTAAAGCTTGCCAAACTGATTTTAGAAAACCTAGCAACCCTTTTTTCTTCACTCATCGCGGCGCCTCCGATATATCATTGTTATCAAGTTTTTCAGTATCATGAGTTTCATCATCTATATTTGATTCAACAGTCTTATTATCATCGGCTTTATTATCTGTATATATATTTTTTTCTATGACTACTGGCTCACCGAGAGTTTCAGTAAGTTCTTTTTCAACTTCACTCTCTATCTCAGCAAATTTCGTAGCATCAAGTATAGGCAGATCATCGAGTGATTCTATGCCAAATCTTAGCATGAATTCTTCAGTAGTCCCAAAAAGTATAGGTCTACCAGGTGTCTCAAGTCTTCCTTTCTCTTCTATAAGACCATATTCAAGGAGTCTATTGCATGCATAATCAGATTTTACTCCTCTAATATGCTCGATTTCTGGTTTTGATATAGGTTGTTTATATGCAATTATTGATAATGTTTCTAGAATTGATTCTGTTATAACTGGTTTTTGAGGGTGAGAAGCAACTAATACAAGATTTTTGAAATATTTATTATTAGAAACCATCTGATATTTTGATCCAAGTTTGATGACCTTCATACCTCTGTCTTGGTACTCATTTTGGTACTTTGTGTATAATCTCTCTGCAGCATCTTTTGCCACATCAACAGTAGACTCGATAGCAGTTGCTAACGTGTCTACAGACACAGATTCCCCCATCATAAATAATATGGATTCGACAATGTTTTCTTGCTCAAGCAAGGAATAATTCGAGCTTGAGCTTAACTCATTTCCCATACTAATCATCCTCCAAAGTATTAAAGTCAACAAATCCTGTGGCACCCTCTACCACAGAGATCTTTATATCAGAAAAATTTGTTTCTTGAACTACTTTTATTCTGCCAACCTTGATTAATTCTAAGATGGCCAAAAACGCCACAATAGTGTGTGTTTTATCAGGTTGTTCTTCAAGCAAGTCTTTAAAACTAAAATATTTATTAAGATTAGCATATCTAACTACATATAAAATTGTATCTTTAAGAGGTATCTTTTCTTTTTCAAGTTTTCCGAAGCCCGCTCTTACAGTATCTATGGAATCTCTTTTTCTTCGAAGGACTTCAGTAAATACTTCATTAAGTTTATTGATATCTATGCCTTGCAACAATTCTTCATAATCAATACTTGGAATATATGTTCTAACATCAGAAGGAATTGTCGGAGGTTTTAACATATACTCTGGTGCTGAATCTTCATAATCAGATAATTCTATACCAAGATTTTTATATTTTTTATACTCAAGAAGTCTCTCTACAAGATCCTGCCTTGGGTCTATCTCTTCTCCCTCTTCATTTTTAACAAGAGGAAGTAGCATTTTAGACTTTATCTCAAGAAGAGTCGCAGCCATAACAAGAAAATCAGATGAGATATCCATGTTGGCTTCTTCCATCTTAGATATATAATCAAGATATTGTTCAGTAATAATAGCAATAGGTATATCAAATATATCAATCTTATTTTTCTCAATAAGATGCAAAAGTAGATCAAGTGATCCTTCAAATTTTTCTAATTTATATGTGATCTTATCCATAATAATTAAACAATATTAATTGTATAAATTTTAGGTCTATTATTAACTCTAATTCTTATAAAATGCTCTCCTATGCCATCTGATACAATCACATTTTTATCGCCAATCTTATAAAGGCCAGAACTATATTTTGTAAAAAGTCTAAAGTCAGGTGAGATTATCGATCCGACAAAAGGTAACTTTATAAGACCTCCATGATTATGCCCTGATAATACTAGATCAAAACCATAATTTATAAGATCTTCTGCATAATCAGGTTTGTGGAAAGCAATTATATTAAATGAATCTCTATCTAGATTTTTAAAATACTTATCTAATATAACTCTATCAATGTGTTCATGATTAGTTTCCGTTTTAAATATATTATAATAATAACCTTTATATAAACTAAGCCCAGAAAGTGTTATGCCATCATTTAATATTGCGATGTTGTTGTCAATTAGTTCAATACCATTCTCTATCAAGGAATCTCTAAACTCATTATAAACATCATTTAGTTTTTCATTAGATATATTGTCTATGAGTCTTAGTTCATGATTACCATAACTAAAATACATTTTCTTCAAATTGAAGTTAGAATCGTTAGCTTTATCTTTAACTTCTTCAGATAGGTCATTAAAGAATTTTAATGTATTCTTATACTTAACTCGTTCACTTAAACTATTAACAGCTGAATAATTTATAAAGTCCCCGCCAAGTACTATATAATCAGGGTTTAGGTTTAAAATATCATCTATAAGCGACTTATTGTCATTAGGATATAATTTATTATGAAAGTCTGACAAAAAAACAATCTTAGTTCTAAAAGAGTTCTTATGATTATTAATTGTCAGATTGCATATCTCATAGTTCTTACATTCATAAAACGATATTAAAAAAATTATAATTAAAAGAGAAATTATCAATATACAAATTATAAGAATTGGCGAATGTAAAAACTGCACAAATCTACCTCAGTTATGATAAAATTAATATATGATTAGTTATAATCCTTTTTACAAAACCTTAGGGAAAAAGAGAATAACGCTATATCAATTGATCAATGATTATTTTATACCGGCTGGAACTATACAAAGAATCAGAAATAACGAAAGCTTAACTTTAAAATCAATCGAACAATTATGCCGTATATTAAAATGCAATGTCAATGATATAGTATCTATCACTTAATCTGAGCTAGGAGCTCATCGATGCGAGATGCTTTTTCTTTTGTGTCATCTATGACAAAAGAAAGTTCTGGAACTTTTCTAAGTCCTAATTGATCTACAATGATATGCCTTATAAAACCATTTGCATTTTTAAGTCCATCTAAAACTTTTTTTTTATCATCAGATGTTATCTCAACATAGACTTTGCAATACGAATAATCACTTGATAGGGTTATCCCTGTCACTTCGCAATTACCGATAACTCTTGGGTCATTAATCTCATACGCAATCACTTCAGTAATTATTCTCTCAATTTCTGAGCTAACCCTATCATGTTTATATGGTTTTTGTCTTTTAATCTTCATATTTTATCTTCTTTTCTTCCATGACATATATCTCCATGATATCGTCAACAGCGTAATCAGAAAATCCGTCAAGAACTATACCACATTCAAAGCCAGCTTTGACTTCTTTAACTTCATCTTTGAATCTCTTGAGTGACAGTATGTCACCCTCAAATATGATTTTATCACCACGTTTAAGTCTTACTTTAGAATTTCTTCTTACTTCCCCATCATTTACAAATGAGCCCGCTATATTGCCAACACTTGATGCTTTAAATATCTGCCTAATTGTAGCATTACCAATTACTTTTTCTTCATAAGTTGGTGCGAGCATACCCTTCATTGCTTTTTCAACATCGTCAATTGCATTATATATTATATTGTAGAGTCTTAGATCAACTTTTTCTCGTTCAATAATTGATTTTGTGTTTTGCTCTGGTTTTACATTAAATCCAATTATTATAGCATTGGATGCACTTGCTAGAGTTACATCTGATTCATTGATATTGCCAACACCTTCATGTATAACTTTAACAACGACTTCATCATTAGAAAGCTTTTCTAGACTATTTTTAATTGCTTCTGAAGAACCAGCGACATCAGCTTTTAAAACTATATTTAATTCTTTAAGATTTCCAGCCTTAATCTGGTCAAAGAGTGCATCAAGAGTAACCTTATGCTTGCTTTCTTCAACAAGCCTAATCTTATTCTCAGAGACGAATGTATCAGCAAATGCCCTAGCTTCTTTTTCTTCGTCAAAGCACACAAAGGTATCTCCAGCTTGAGGCACATCATTAAGTCCAAGCACCTCTACAGGCATAGATGGATATGCTTCTTTTACTCTATCACCATTTGCATCGCTCATAGCACGAACTTTTCCGAAGCTCTTACCCATCGCAACATAATCACCAATATGAAGTGTTCCCTTTTGAACAAGGATTCTTGCAACTGGGCCTTTGCCTTTATCAAGCAAACTTTCTATAACTATACCACGAGCTTTCCTATTAGGATTAGCTTTTAGATCCATAACATCAGCAGTGAGTAGTATCATCTCAAGGAGGTTATCTATGCCTATATTCTTTTTAGCTGAAACCTCACAGTATGTAGTCTGGCCTCCCCAATCAGCAGGAACTAATTCATACTCTGATAGTTGTTGTTTTACTCTCTCAATATTTGCCTCTGGCTTATCGATCTTATTAATTGCAACTATAATTTCAACATTCGCAGCCTTCGCATGATTAATAGCCTCTATCGTCTGTGGCTTCACACCATCATCTGCAGCAACTACAAGTATTGCAATATCAGTTGACTTCGCGCCTCTAAGTCTCATAGCGGTGAAAGCTTCATGACCTGGAGTATCTAGGAAAGTTATAAGTCTATCTTTAACTTTAACTTGATAAGCGCCTATATGTTGAGTTATGCCTCCAGCTTCTTTAGCGATAACATTTGTCTTTCTAATAGTATCAAGTATTGAAGTCTTACCATGGTCAACATGTCCCATAACGCATACAACTGGTGGACGAGGTTTTAGTAGGCTCTCATCTTCTACATCTTCTTTAAGAAGTTCTTTTATAACATCTACTTTAACTTCTTTCTCGCAAAGTATATCATATTCAAGTGCTATGTTTTCTGCTTCTTCATAACTTAATTCAGTGTTGACATTGACAATCTGTCCTGTCAAAAATAATTTTTTAACTATAATAGCAGGTTGCAATCTAAGCTTTGAAGCCAGATCCTTTATAGATATAACTTCTGGTATAACTATTGATTTTATATCATCAAGTGGTTTTACTTCTTTGACTTCAGGCTTTATAAAGGCACCAACTTTTCTCTTACCACTTCTAACATTTTCATTTTCATAATCAGTGTTGACAAGATTTGATGAATATTTATTAGATTTATCCTTTATTAGCGATTTCTGCTTTTGTTTCTTTTCTTTATCTTTATCGTAAGACTTTTGTACTTTCTTTTTACCATCAAACCAATTATTGGTGCCAGTTGCTATTGTAGCAGAGCTTTGATTAAATAAAGTCTTGACAGAACTTGTTTGATTTGGCTTTGGCTTAAAACCTTTAGGCATTGGTTTGTTGCTAATAGGTCTTGGCTGTTGTCTACTAACTTGGTTTCTATTTCTATCATTATCTCTTGTCTTTATAAATATTTGCTGCTTTTGCTTATCACCATCTCTTTTATCGCCAACTTTATTAGGATCATTTGTGAGATCATTTGCAGCGTTTCTTTTTGCTTCTTCTTTTTTTCTTTTTAATTCATCTAAAGTTGATTGAGGAAGAGGCCTTCCATTAGCTGGCATATTAACACCAGGTGTAACTTTATTGACATTGCCACCAACATTTAATATTACATTGCTATCATTTTTAGATTTAGTAGTAGATGAAACTTGATTGAGGCTTTTAGAATCAGCATCCTTAGATAGAGATTTTTCATCGCTAGTTCCACCTTTAGACACTATCTCATCATCTTTTTTCGATTCATCGACACGCTTAATAGTACCTGGTCTCGCAACTTGTTTAACAGGTTTCTTAGTTACTGATGAATTAATCTTATCTTCAATTATTTTTTCACCTTCAGGTGTAAGTTTATTGGAAATTTTGGAAGCATTCTCACCTGCTTTTGTGAGCGCCTTCTTGATCTCATCAACAACTTTCTTTTCCTTAGTTATATCAATATTCAAACTTTGGAGTTTTTCTTTAATTGTCATTAGTTTCTCCTTAAACGCATTTTGATACTATTAGATCTTAAGTTTATTCTTTATCTTTATTTTTAGTATCGGTAGATTCTACATCTGCATTTTCTTCATCAGTTTTCTTTTGGATGTCTTTAAACTTACTATGATCATATTCGATACCATATACATCATACAATCCAAGTTCTACAGCTTGAGACTCTGATTTTATATCAATCTTATACTCAGTGAGTTTTGCAGCAAGTCTGGCATTCTGTCCCTCTTTACCGATCGCAAGTGACAATTGATTATCAGGCACTACAACTTGTGCAGTTTTTTCATCATCTTTCGCGGCTATAAATGTAAATTTTGCAGGAGAAAGCGCGTTACCTATGAAATTACTTATATCATCGCTCCAATTCACTATATCTATCTTTTCACCCCTTAATTCATCAACAACTGCATTAACTCTTATACTATTGACACCAAGGCATGAACCAACAGCATCGACATCAGGATTATATGAATAGACAGCCATCTTTGTACGAGATCCAGCTTCTCTAGCTATTGATTTGATAACTACTGTGCCATCTTTGATCTCACTAACCTCTTGTTCGAAAAGTTTCTTGACGAGATTTGGATCAGTTCTTGAAACTTTAATCTTTGGTCCACGCGAAGTCTCTGTGACTTCTTGCACATAGACTTTAATTCTATCATTGAACTCTAACTTTTCATTTTTAATCCTATCTGAATCAAGAAGTATGGCATCTGTTCTTCCAAGATTGATATTGTATCCATTTTTAAGTCTTCTACTCACTGATCCTGTCACAATAGTTCCAACTTTATCTTTGAATTCATTGTATAAAGAATTCTTTTCTTGTTCACGAAGCTTTTGTATTATTAAGCCTTTTGAATTTTGAGTCGCAATATGGCCAAGATCAAACTTCGGTGCTTCAACATATACACGATCTTCAACTTGGCAGTTTTCATCATACTCCCTTGCATCGCTAAGTTTAATTTCAGTGAGGTCATTCACTATCTCAAGATCATCTGGTATTACTTCCTTGCTGATAAAGATTTCATAATCATAACTGTCTTCATCTATGACTGCAATTATATAATCAGGATCTTTTTGAATCATAGTAGCAAAAAATTTATCACCATTTGCATTAGCCTTACGAATTAGATAATCTTTATAAGCATGTTCAAGCGACTCCTTTATTGCTTTAATAATAACTTTTTTCTCAATGTTTTTTTCCTTTTCTAAAATATCTAGAGCCTCTTTTAATTCTCTATTCATAATTTTCCTTTCGAGGTTTTCCCCTCAAATAACTTAATTTATACAAAAACTCGGGGAGCGATTACTCGCTCCCCAAAATCACTATTATTATAGCATATTTTCCAAAAAATACAATGTTTTTATCTACTTTTTTCTAAATTTTAGTTGATATTTGATAGTATTTTGTGCTATTATAATCCTATTGGCCGATTGGTCAAGCGGTTAAGACGTCGCCCTCTCACGGCGGAATCCCGGGTTCGATTCCCGGATCGGTCACAAAAAAAGAGCTATTGCTCTTTTTTAATTTCCAAGTTCTATAGATATCTCTGTGAATTTATCTAGAATTTCTTTTACATTCATCTTTTTCTTTTCTTCGTTTGCTTTGTCTACAACTATCTCTCCCTGATGCATCATAAGAAGACGAGTCCCATACTCTACTGCATACCTTAAATTATGAGTTACCATAATTGATGTTAAATTTTTCTCTTTAACTAGTTTGTCAGTAAGTTCCATTATTACATCTGCTGTCTTAGGATCAAGCGCTGCCGTATGCTCATCTAAAATTAGAAAATCTATCTTAGACATTGTAGTCATGAGAAGTGATATTGCTTGTCTCTGACCACCAGATAAAGATCCAACCGGAACATATATTTTATCTTCAAGCCCTAACCCAAGTTTTTTTAATTCCTCTCTATAATAGTCTATTTTAGATTTATTGATAAGCTTTGTCAATCCAAATGATTTGTTTTTGTTTTCAGCAAGAGAAAGATTTTCAATGATATTCATACTCGGGCATGTACCCATAGCAGGATTTTGATATACTCTTCCTATGCGATACATCCTCTTAAATTCTGGTTCTTTATCAATATTCGCATTGTCAATAATTATACTGCCATGGTCAATCTCTATTGAGCCACATATGATATTGAGTAGGGTTGTTTTGCCTGAACCATTAGAGCCAACAACTGATACAAATTCATTGTCATCAATTTTTAAATTAAAATTATTAAACACACAAATCTCTGTCACAAGTCCTGGGTTATAATATTTAAAAATGTTCTTTAATTCTATCATATGTCGCACCTTACTTCACAAGTTTCCTATACTTTTTAGTGTTAAATACTATTACAAGGAGCAATAACAAAGCTGTTATGATTTTTAAATCACTTGATGGCATCCCTAAAAATAATGCAAGGCCTATACAGGCTCTATATATAATTGATCCAAAAATCACACTTGTGGTTGGCCTCATCTTTCTAAACACAGTCATAAGTTGCATGCCGATAATTACATTAGCTACTGCTATGACAAGCGTACCATTGCCAGCACTAATTTCAAAAAATCCTCTATGCTGTGCATATATTGAGCCACCAAGCGCTGCAAAACCATTGGCAAGTGCTAGGCCAAGTATCTTAACATTCTCTTTGTTCTTTCCGAGTGTTGTAACTAATATCTCATTATCTCCAACACTTCTAAGTAGATAACCGCTTTTGGTATCAAGATATAAGTCAAGTAAAAGTTTAAGAACTAAAACTATAATAAAAAGTATAATGACTCTATTTAAAATAAAAAGAGGACTATCAATTCCAAAAATACTAATTGCTTTGAATATATTTGGCTTTTGAAATACAGGTAGGTTAGCCTTCCCAGCAATCCTAAGATTGATAGAATATAGTGAAGTCATAACTATGATTCCAGATAAAAGGTCTCTCACTTTAAGCTTGACATGTATGAGTCCAGTCATTGTCCCAGCAATGCACCCAAAAACAAAACTCACCGGCAATGCAATGAATGGATTAACATTATTCACTATCATCACAGAAGTTATACACATTCCAAAAGGAAATGACCCATCAACTGTCATATCTGGAAAATCAAGTATTTTAAAAGTTATATATGCTCCAAATGATACAAGAGCATATATAAAACCTTCTTCTAAAATTCCTATTAATAATTGCATCTTTACTCCAAAATATATTCTATAACGATTAGTCTATTCAACAATATCGGCAAATACTTCTTTTGCACTATCTATATATGAACTATCA
>DGGU01000024.1 GCA_002392345.1 Lachnospiraceae bacterium UBA3866 | reverse complement strand
TTTCATAAAATGCGACGAATTTAAGGTTCCAACTGGGCACACACTCGAAAAACGGAGTTTTTCGAGGTGCCATAAAAATAATATAGGAGCGAGGAGAAAGAAATGGTTATAAAGGAAAAGGCATTATTAAAGGATTACACTAGTTTTAAAATAGGAGGCCCAGCTGATATTATAGCAGAGCCCAAAGATATAAAGGAGCTTGTAGAACTTATAAAGTTCTTAAGAAGCGAAGGAATTATATTTTACATTTTAGGCAACGGAACTAATATCCTTGCATCAGATAAGGGCGTGCATGGCTGTATAGTTCATATCGGAAAGAGTCTGTCTAAGATAAGAGTTATTGGCAATAAGATAGAAGCAGGTGCAGGAGCAACACTCGCTGAGATAGCGCAGGTTGCCCTTAAAAATAATTTACAAGGCTTTGAAGAACTTAGTGGCATACCAGGAACTATAGGCGGCGCTGTTGCGATGAATGCAGGTGCTTATGAAAAAGAGATAAGAGATGTATTTTCAAGTGCCAACGCCATCAATGAAGCTGGTCGAGTTGTAAAATTGAGTAAAGATGCTATGAATTTTTCTTATAGAAAATCTGCAGTATCAGATGGTAAGTTTATAATTACTCAGGTTATAATCAATCTCCAAGAAGGCAATAAAAAAGATATACAGGCAAAGATGGATAAATATAGAACACTAAGGATGAATCGTCAACCACTTGAATATCCTTCTGCAGGTTCTACGTTCAAAAGACCTGAAGGTGGTTTTGCTTCAAAACTTATACAGGATGCTAATCTCGCAGGAGAGAGAATCGGTGATGCTGAAGTATCGGAGAAACACACTGGTTTTATAATCAATAGAGGCGAAGCAAAAGCAAGTGATGTATATAAGCTTATTAATAAAATAAAAAATGATGTAAATACTTATTTTAATGTACCGCTTGAACTTGAAGTGAAACTTTGGGGTAAGTTCTAAGATGAGGAAACGCTATCCTATCTATATAGCAAAACATGGGAATGACATGGACTAAAAAAGCGAGAGAAGAGATAAGTCATCATATAGGTAGGTATGATGCCGTTGATTTGTCGAGAATAAGTTTTGATAAATTGGCGGTAAAAAAAAATCTAAGAATCAAATTCGTAAGATCGGGCCTTCTCTATGACCCCAAGAAAGAATATCATCTTGAGTATAGATGCAAAGATATAGACGAGGCCAATATAATATTAAAAGAACTTAGTTATTGTGATATAAGCGGGAAACTCAGCATCAATGAGAAAAGAAACACTATACTAATCTATATTGTTGATGTTGACACAATCATTAAAAACCTAAAGCTACTTGGTGCGAACGCAACACTTAAACAGTATGAAAAAGTTGTAGCTGATAAGAAAAGAGTAGGCAATACAAATCGCAGAGTCAACTTTGAGACTGCCAATATTAAAAAATCAGCCAATGCATCTCTAAGACAACTCGATGATATCAAAAAATTACTTAAAAAAAGGGATCTGAATTCACTTGATGTAGATTTAAGGGTAGTTATAAAAGCAAGAATGAAACATAAGACTTTATCGCTTGCTGAACTTGCCGAAAAGATCGGTGGTGTTAGTAAAAATGCACTTAATCATAGATTTAGAAAAATAAGGAGGATGGTAGAGAACTCATGAGTTTTACACACTTACATTTGCATACATCATATAGTCTTCTAGATGGTGCAGGTCGTATAAGTGAGATGGTAGCAAGAGCAAAAGAACTCAAGCAGTCTGCCATTGCTATAACTGATCATGGTGTCATGTATGGTGCCATAGATTTTTTTAAAACTTGTATAAAAAAAGGTATAAAACCAATAATTGGTTCAGAGATATATGTAGTAAGTGGTTCAAGATTTGATAAATCACCAGACGAAGAAAGATATCATCTCATACTACTTTGTGAAAACGATGTAGGGTATAAAAACCTTATAAAGATAATCTCAGCTGGATTTACTGATGGATTTTATTATAAACCAAGAGTTGATTATGAGATTTTAAGTCGATATCATGAAGGTCTTATATGTCTTACTGCCTGTGTCGCAGGCGAAGTCCCAAGAGCCTTGATAGAAGGAAGATATAGTGTGGCCAAACTTAAGGCAGAGAACCTTAAGAATATTTTTGGTGCGGATAATTTCTTTATAGAGATACAAAACCATGGTATAGATGAAGAGTTGCGTATCCATCCAGATCTCATAAGGCTTGCATCTGAGCTCAATGTGAAATTAGTTGCTACAAATGATTGTCATTATACTTTAAAAGAGGATAGCTTCGCTCATGATTGTCTCATAGCTCTTCAGACAGGGAAGAAAGTTGCCGATACCAATAGGATGAGATATGAGAAAGAGAAGTATTATATCACATCAGAAGATGAGATGAGAGAACTTTTTAAGTTTTGTCCTGAAGCAGTTGATAATACAGAAATCATAGCAAAAAGATGCAATGTGCATCTTGAACTAACAAGATCAGCCTATGGTGACATTATAGACGAGATAGATAAGGCACATAAGCAAGGCGTAATCGAAGGTGACCCAGAGATATATAAAGCTATGGTAAGGAAATGTGATTACCATGTGCCTACATTTAAAGTGCCAGAAGGTTATACCAATGTATCATACTTAACAAAACTTGCAAACGATGGCCTAGATAGAAAATATGATCTTAAAAATAATCCTGACAGAGATAAACTTAAAGAAAGACTTGATTATGAATTATCAATGATTATCAAGATGGGGTTTGCTGATTACTTCTTGATAGTTGCAGACTATATACATTTTGCTAAAGTAAATGATATACCAGTAGGACCTGGCAGAGGCTCTGCGGTTGGATCTATAGTATCTTATGCGCTTGATATAACGGACGTAGACCCTATAAAGTTCTCGTTATTCTTTGAAAGATTTTTAAATCCGGAAAGAGTGTCTATGCCCGATATTGATACAGATTTCTGTGTGTATGGAAGAGAAGATGTTATAAATTATGTAAAAGAGACATATGGAAAATTAAATGTAGCACAGATTGTAACTTTTGGAACTATGGCTGCAAGAGCAGTTATAAAAGATGTCGGTAGAGTCTTAGATGTGCCACTCGGTAAGACAACGGAGATTACAAAACTTATAGCTAGAAGACCGATGATTAATCAGAAATTTGCAAATCTTAGCAATATGCTTCATGAAGATATAGAAAAATTTGCAGCATCTGATCAAGCGAGAGTTGAAGAGTTTAGACGAATATATAATGAAGATTCTGAAGCTAGGATGGTTATAGATACATCTCTTCGTATAGAAGGCATACCAAGGAATGCATCAGTTCATGCATCTGGAGTTTTGATAGCTCCTGATGATATCTCTAATTTTGTCCCATTTGCAAGGGGCAAGGAAGAGGTAAGTAGTGACCTTGGAAAGAAGGCGACAGAAGAGCAGATACTTGTGACAGAATATGATATGAAAACTTTGGAAGAACTTGGACTTCTCAAGATGGATTTTCTTGGTCTTCGAAATGTCACAGCCATAAAAGATTGTATAGATATTATAGAACAAAATCATGGCATCAAAATTGATATAAGAAATATTCCTTACGATGATAAGAACATATACAAGATGATCGCAAGTGGCGACACCATAGGTATATTCCAGCTTGAGTCACAGGGCATGACTCAGTTTATGAAAAAACTTAAGCCAACCTTGCTTGAAGATCTAATAGCTGGTATAAGTCTTTTTAGACCAGGCCCTATGGATTTTATCGACAAATACTGCGATGGTAAAAGGCATAGTGATAAAGTAACTTATGACCATGAAAAATTAAAGAAGATACTAGAGCCTACTTATGGTTGTATAGTATACCAAGAGCAAGTTATGCAGATAGTACAAGAGCTTGCTGGTTATACTTTAGGAAGAGCCGATGGTGTCCGTCGTATCATGTCTAAGAAAAAACCAGATGCATTAAAGGCTGAGAAGAATAATTTTATATATGGCAATGAAGAACTCGGAATCAAAGGTTGTATTGCTAATGGCATAAGCGAAAAGATAGCCATTAAAATCTTTGATGAGTTGACCCAATTTGCATCATATGCGTTCAATAAGTCTCATGCTGCAGCATATGCGACTCTTGCTTATCAGACTGCTTATCTTAAGTATTATTATAAAGCTGAGTTTTTTACCAGTATTTGTAATTCTGTTATATTTAATAGAGAAAAACTCGCAGAGTATGTAGGCGCTGTGCTTATGAGTGGCATAAAGATACTTCCTGTTGATATCAATTCTTCTTATGACGAATACACTGTGGATGGTGACAATATACGTATGGGCTTTGCTGCACTCAAAAAAGTTGGTGCGAACATATCAAGAGCCATCATAGAAGATCGGGAAAAGAATGGACCATACAAGAGTTTTGTTGATGCAGTTATAAGGCTAAATGCAGTTAATTGTAACAAAAATTCTCTTGAAGCATTAATCATGTGCGGGGCTTTTGATGAATTTATTGGAAACCGCAATCAGAAGATCCATATGTATCCAAAAATCATCGAGGATAATCGCTTAAAGAATAATAGAAGCATAGAAGGCGAGATGAATATCTTTGATGTCATGGAAGAAAATGGCATAGGCGACAGCATAGAAGAATATAGCGATGAAAATCTTCTTAAGAATTTTGCTGATATAGAGGATTTCACTGACGAAGAGAAACTTATAACAGAGAAAGAGACAACAGGCATATATCTATCTGGGCATCCGCTCAATAAGTATATAGACTTTATAAAATCAAAAAGCAATGTAAAATCTGTGGACCTTGTGAAAGATGATGAAGGAAATGTAGATATAGAGGATGGATCTAAAGTTACTTTTGCGGGCATAATTGACTCTGTTGTAGTTTCGAGAGCTAAAAGGACAGGAGATGAATGGGCTAAAGTGATCATATCTGATATGAATGGGTCTTTTGATGTGTTAGTTTTTAATCGTAGATTTATAGAAAATAGAGAGATTTTAAAAGAAAATAATATAGTCTATGTTGAAGGCAAGGTCAATATAGATGATAGAAGTGACAGGGGTAATGTCTATCTTGATAAGATATATCTTGTAGATGATTATATAGCGAGTGAAGCAAGAAAAGGAGCACCAGCGAAGATTATAGCCAAGGTTACATTTAGTGATTTTGATGATTTTAGAAGTAAGTATGAGAGATTATATTCAATCTTAAATGAAAACCCCGGTAATGATTATATAGAAGTTATCATTGATAAGGAAAGAAAATCTAAGGTTCTTAAAGATAACCCTATAAATCTTTCCAATAATCTCGTGAATTCACTTATAGATAGTTTCGGCGCAGGAAATGTTAAGTTTCTATTAAAAGAGAATGAGAAATAGATTACTTGCAAAACTTTATAGCGAACTTAAGAAGAAAGCCTATGATGCTTATTTTTTAGATATTTCAAATGAGAATCTATATGAATTCGTTGATGTGAAGGATAATCTTGTTATGAAACTAACAGGATTTACTGGTGATACAGGATTACTTCTTGTACTTAAAAACCGGTCTATACTTTATATTGATGGAAGGTTCACTATACAAGCAAAAAAAGAGATTAAAGATAGAAGCATAAAAGTAGTGAAGTTAAGCTCAAGATCCGATATATATAAAGATATAAAATCAAGAATAAAAAAGAATGGCATTCTAGCCTTCGATCCCAAGATTGAATCCATCAAAACCATAAAATGTATGGAGAAAGAATTTGAAGATAAAAATATAGTATTAAAATGTGATTATAGCATTGTAGATGGCATAAAAAATAATAAGCTAGAAGAAGATCAGTTTGAAAGAGAGGCACTTTTTGTATTAGATAGAAGATATGTAAGTAAGCCATCAAAAAAGAAGATAGCTGAAGTGCTTTTTGATATAAAAAACCTTGGTTTTACTCACTATATAACTTCAAGTCTTGAAGAAATAGCATATCTTACTAATTTAAGAAAGAAGCCAACAATTGGCAAAACCAATGTCTTGCCAAAAGCTTTTATGATCATAGGAGTTAAAAAATCCTATATCTACACTGATGATATACTATCAAAGAAGGCGAAAATCTATCTTTCAAAAAACAACATAGCTATTTTGCCTTATGATATGTTTTATAGTGATCTCACTAAAATAAAAAATGAAAAATTCGCGCTTGATCAATCTCTCAATAACTACTACGCATACAAGAAATTATCTTTGAAAGATGATAAAGCATCTATAATATCGCCACTTATAATGCCTATGTCCATAAAAGGAAAGAACGAAAGAAAGGCACTCCTAAAATGCAATATAATTGATGGAGTAGCCATCACCAAGGCAATATATCATATTAAAAATATGGTAATGAATGGCGACAAGATAAGTGAGTATGAAGCAAAGCATATCGTTGATAGTTATAGGGTGGAAATAGGAAAGAACCTATATCTTTCGCCAAGTTTTGATACGATAGTGGCATATAAGGAGAACTCTGCTATATGTCATTATTCTCCAAGTGAGAGATCATCTAAGAATATAAAAAAAGGATCGCTTCTTCTTATAGATAGTGGTAGTAATTATGTATGTGGCACAACAGATATAACAAGAACAGTAAGTCTATATAAGAGGAAAGCACCACGAAAGATAAGGAAACATTATACCATGGTTCTTAACTCTCTTATGTCACTTGCTATGCAGGTATTTCCATATGGAATTTTAGGATCTTCACTTGATATAGTTGCAAGACAGAATTTATATAATGAGTATCTCGATTATGACCATGGAACGGGACACGGGATAGGTTATATTTCAAATGTTCACGAAGGTCCTAATCGCATAAGCCCAAACGTAAATATCGATAAGAAACTTAATATCATAAGGATAGGTCAAGTTATGTCTGATGAGCCTGGACTTTATTTCGAAGGTAAGTATGGCATAAGACTTGAGAATGATATAATGAGCATTAAAGATCGCGAGAATAAATATGGGACATTTATAAAGTTTATGCATCTAACTCTCTCGCCATTTGATAGAGATCTAATAGATGAGAAAATTCTTGATAAGAAGATAATAAAAGAACTAAATTCATATAACAAAATGGTATATAGAAAGTTGCATAAGTTTATGAATGCTGATGAGAGAAAAAAACTTAGGTATGATACAAAGCCATTTAAGGAAAGAAAAGAGGTATAGCTTTGAGTTTGGATAGTATTTTTATAGAATTTGTGCACAGTTTGTGTGAGAGATTTGGCACAGTACTTACGCCTATATTTAGACTTATATCACTTTGTGGAGAGAAGGCGTGGTTATTCTTGCTTATTGCACTTATACTTTGTCTTAGAAAGAAGACAAGGTGGATAGGAGCAACCATTATACTTGCCATATTTATCGGATTTATAGTTTCTGATTATGTGATGAAGCCGTTCTTTATGAGAATGAGACCATATACTGCAAGTAATCTTTTTCAAGATTATTGGACTATGGCTGGTGCATATAAAGATGATGGCTATAGCATGCCGTCTGGTCATACGATAGGAATTACTGCATTTTTTGTATCGCTATATATAACGAGCGCAAAGAAATCAAGAAAACTGATTAAAAACATAGGTATAGTATCTATAGCATTGATGGTTATGTCAAGATGTTATCTTATGCATCATTACTTTAGCGATTGTATGGTTGGAATCTTAGTAGGTTTTATATCTGCTTATATATCGAAGATCATAATAAGAGCTATATTTAACCTATGTAAGCGATTTGGCGACAATCCATTTTTTAACTTTGTTCTTAATTTTGATGTGACAAATCTCATAAATAAAAATGATTAATTTTAAATTTGAAAAAATAGATAGTGTTGATTCCACGAATGACTATCTTACAAGAGAAGTTGAAAGTGGCCTTCTAAATAAAGATAAGATACTTGTTACAAAGCACCAGACCAATGGCCATGGAACTAATGGACGCTCTTTTATATCAGATAATAATGTAGGGATCTATTTTACGATACTACATTTCTATAATGATAAAAAGGAATTAGAATATATCACACAGAAGGTTGCTGTGGCCGTATATAAGTTCTTCTATGAAGTATTTGGATTGGAACTTGCTATAAAGTGGGTCAATGACCTATATTATCGAGATAAAAAGGTGTGTGGGATACTTTGCAGAAATCTCATAAAACATAGTGCGGTTATAATGGGCATAGGAATTAATCTTTTTAGAAATAACAACATAAAAGATGAGATAAAGGACATAGCAGGATATATCTTTGAAGATAAAGAAGATCTTGTAAGGACTTTACTCTCAGGCACAAAGTACCCAAAAGATAGCTGCACAGTCAGAAATCTTATAGAAGATTTTAAAAGCCTTAAGATAGAAGGAATCATCATTAATGACAAAGATCTATGGGAGCCCGACCAGATAACCATTGAGATAGCTATGAGAATATATGAGATAATGAAGACAGAAGGTCTTCCTCAATTATATATCGAGAAAAATATTATAAAGGATAAAAAAATATATGAAGATTGTAACTTGGAATGTTAATGGGTTAAGAGCAGTTTTAAAGAAAGACTTTCTTGACTCATATAAGAATTTGAAAGCAGATGTATTTTGCTTACAAGAGACAAAGCTTCAAAAAGAGCAGATACCGGTAGAGCTTGAAAAGCTTAAAGCTTATAAGTATTATAGTTTTGCTAAGAAAAAAGGTTATAGTGGGACAGCAATTTTATCAAAGATAGAGCCCTTATCTATATCTTATGGTATAGGAAGCCCATCACATGATGATGAGGGAAGGGCTATAACTCTTGAGTTTGAAGATTTCTACTTAGTCAATGCCTATGTGCCAAATGCACAGCCAGAACTTAAGAGACTTGATTTTAGGACTGACTGGGAAAAGAAGATATTAAAATATCTAAAAAAGCTTGATAAGAAAAAACCGATTGTGTACTGCGGAGATATGAATGTGGCTCATGAAGAGATAGATCTTAAGAATCCAAAATCTAACGTTGGTATGCCTGGCTTTTCGGATGAAGAGAGGGCTATGATGAGCGAACTTATAAAAAAAGATTTTAAAGATGCATATAGAACTTTGTATCCTAAAAAGATAGAGTACACCTGGTGGTCTTATAGAGCTAATGCGAGAGAGAATAATACTGGTTGGAGGATAGATTATTTTATAGTGTCTGATAATTTTATGAAGCGTGTAAAAGAAGTTAAGATACATAATGAGATATATGGGTCAGATCATTGCCCAGTAGAATTAGTAATCAAATAGATGGAAAGATCAATTTTACATTGCGATATGAATAATTTCTATGCTTCTGTTGAGTGTGTACTTGACCCAAGCATAAAGGATAAACCAGTAGCCGTGTGTGGTGATGAGAAAGAACGACACGGCATTGTTGTGGCAAGAAATTATAAGGCGAGAGAATATGGCATAACAGTCGGAGACCCTGTATGGAAAATAAGAAAAAAGTGTCCTGATGTAGTGATTGTTGATAAACCACATTATGAGAAGTATTCTGAATATTCGATGAGAGCCAAAGAAATATATGGTCGATATACAGACTATATAGAGCCAATGGGACTTGATGAATGCTGGCTTGATGTAACAGAATCAATTAGACTTTTTGGTAAGCCTGCTAAGATTGCAGATGAACTAAGAGAGACTATAAAGAAGGAACTAGGACTTACCATATCGGTTGGAGTATCATTCACCAAGACTTTCGCAAAGCTTGGGTCAGATCTTAAAAAACCAGATGCGACAACTATTATCTCAAAATCTAATTTCAAAAAAATTGTATGGCCACTGCCGGTATCAAGTATAATAGGAGTCGGTAGGAGGACAGAGAAATTACTTAATAAATATTTTATCAATACAGTAGGTGACCTTGCTAATGAGAAAGTAGAAAGACTCGAACAACTTCTTGGCAAAAATGGGATAAGCCTCTATAATGCAGCGAATGGTCTTGATGATGACCCGGTATCAAAGTATGACGAGATAGAAGAAGTAAAATCAATAAGCCATGGGATAACTACAGTTAAGGATTTGGAGACAGAGGAGGATGTGTGGAAGACGATGCTTATGCTCACTCAAGAGATAGCGTGGAAACTTAGAAGTAAGAACCTAAGAGCGGGTGGCATATCGGTAAGTATAAGAGATAGCGAACTCATGTGGCAACAATATAGAAGGAAACTTAAGACTACGGAGCAGAGTGCTATGAGTATCGCAAAACATGCATATGAGCTTTTTAAAGAAAAATATGATTGGCATAAGCCAGTTAGAAATGTAACAGTTGGTACAATGTATCTTGTACCCGATGATGAACCTGTAGAACTTAATATACTAGATAACTATATAAAAGATGAAAAAATCGAGAAGTTGGAGAGTGTTGTAGAAAAGATTAATGAGAAATATGGAGAAGAAGTAGTGACTATGGCAACACTGCTTGATGATAGTAATCTGCCTAAGGCAAGGAGGAAGATAAAGTATAATGATGAAAAAGATTAAAATTATACTTGACGGCATGGTAGTGCCATTTCTCATATATGTAGGTATAACTTTTATCACGCTTTTCACCTATGAGTCAGTAGGAATGATTTCTGGGACTATAGACCCAACTAACCCATCAACTATCAATTCGTTTTTTGTCCAAGGGATAGCGAGTGCCTTTATAGTGGTTATATTTTTTCCACTTTATAGAAGATTTAAGAGGATATATGAGATAAAAGAAGATCCTTTTAGAGTAAGAAAAGCACTTTACGTGATACCGCTAGCGTTTTCCATATGTATCATCGGCAATATAGTTCTCATGTATATGCCAGTTGTTGATGATAATGGTGTTACAGAACAGATCTTTGATACAGTAGAGAAATATGGCATGGGTGTCGGATTAGTAATGGTTGCTGTCCTAATACCAATTGTTGAAGAATATATATTTAGAGGCTTTATGTTTGGATCGGCATATATACTGAAAGGAGAAATATTTTCTATAATATTTACTAGTTTAGTTTTTGCCTTTGTGCATATGAATCTTACACAAGGTATATATGCTTTTTTTGCAGGCATCTTTCTTGGTTATGTAAGATATAGATATGCCAATCTTACTTATACGATGATCATGCATCTAGTCATGAACGCAAGTTCTATAATCTTAGTACCTGCGATTACTTTATTATCTGGAGTTAGAGATAAGATATTTATGGTTGCTATATGCATAGTACTTGCTATAATGTCTATATATAAGGGAACCTCTAAAAAGGAGCATTTTTGAAAGCTTGCTTTCATAAAATGCGACGAATTTAAGGTTCCAGCTGGGCACACACTCGAAAAACGGAGTTTTTCGAGGTGCCCATAAGATTAACGAATATAGTGAAAAAAAATAGTAATATGGAGGTTTTGTAAGTGAAGTACATTAGTTTTATCATACCTTGTTATAATTCTAGCAAGTATATGAAAAAATGTATTGATTCAATATTGCCACTTGGAAAAGATGTGGAGATATTGATTGTTGATGATGGCTCGAACAAAGATAATACACTTGAGATAGCTAAGAAGTATGAAGAAAAATATCCTGATATATGTAGAGCCATTCATAAGAAAAATGGTGGACACGGCGATGCACTCAATGTGGGAATAAAGCGAGCTAAGGGTCTTTTTACTAAAGTTGTTGATTCAGATGACTGGATAGGGAAGGCAGAAGGAAAGAAATTACTTGCTACAATAAAGCAGCTAGAGCAAAAAAAGGCCAATGTTGATTTATTTGTAACCAATTTTATCTATGATAAGGTGGGGGTTCTTAGAAAGAAGAAGATGACTTACCATATAGCTTTGCCACGAAATAAAGTCATTGAATGGGATGATATGAGATTCTGGCCACTTGGATCATATATGCTTATGCATGGGTTATGCTACCGTACTAGTGTGCTTATACAATCAAAGCTTGAATTGCCAAAGCATACCTTCTATGTAGACAATATATATGCTTATAAACCATTAGTGTATGTAAAGAAATTGTATTATCTTGATGTCAATCTCTATCATTATTTTATAGGTAGGAATGACCAGAGCGTGAATGAAGAAGTGATGATAGGAAGGCTTGATCAGCAATATCGTGTAACAAAGATTATGCTATACGATGTAGACCTAAAGAAGGTTAAAAGTATGAAGCTTTTCCATTATATGATAAGTTATATGAGTGTTATCATGGCAATCACCACAGTATTCTCATTGCTTTCTAAAGATAAGCATTGGTTAGATGAAAAAGATAAACTTTGGGGCGAACTAAAGAAGAAGAATAAAAATCTATATAATGAACTTATGTATAGCTTCCTTGGATTATTTGTAAATCTGCCGGGTAAAGTAGGAAAAAAGATGGTTGTAAGCGGCTATAAGCTTATGCAGCATATATACGGATTTAATTAGAAATGATATAAAAAAAATACTCTTATATATTTAAGAGTATTTTTTTATTACTTCATCTATTAGATTTTGCATATCTGGATCTTTTTTGCCTATGGACTTCTCGCTTAAGATAGCAGGGAAATTATATCCATCTTTTGTTATGTTCATGACACCGAGATTGCTTAATCTACTTCCTGCTTGTACAAGCGGGACAAATGCTCCGTTCTTGTTGATTGAGAGTCCGCTTTCAAGTATTTCCATGGAGTGACCATCTACTACTCCGTCTATACCACTTGTGTTAGCAATGATGGTTGTAGAACTCCACATTGGTTCAACACCTTCTATGCCAAGATGTGCAAGAAGGACAACTTTATCAGCGCCTTCTTCTTTGGCAACATCTACAGCGTTTTGTACTTGCGCATATAGAGTCTCGCCTGTCTCATCTTCAAAGAAGTAGTATAGCTGCTCGCCATTTTCGTCAAAGAACTTATCATGATTTCTGTCGTTATACATGACCTCAGGATTTGTGACACCCACATAGGCTATCTTAGTGTCGCCATATTCATATATGACATAAGGTAAAAAAGCTAAAGAATTATTTTTGATATCAAGCATGTTGCAACATATAACAGTAGCATCTAAGGCTTCCATATTTTCAAGAAATGTGTCTATACCATAATCAAATTCACTTGTGCCTGGTACTACTAGATCATATCCCATAGCATTCATTATCTCTATTGATGATTTCCCTTTTGATTTCTCTGCAATTTCGCTTCCACCAGAGAAATTACCCGTGTCAACAAGAGTTACATAGTTTGTATCTCTATCAAAATTATTTAGATATAATTTGATCCCTGCATAAGATAGATTATCGTTAGATGCTCCCATGCTATCATTGGTAGAGAATACAACTACATCTTTATTTTCATCACCGAAGGTCTTATCAATTCGTCCTTCATTTTTCTTGGAACCAGCAACATCTTTCATACTGTGATTTAGAGTGGAATTGGGGTTGCTGCTACAAGAAAGGAGTAGGGCAATAATAGATATAGAAATCGCCCGTATAAGGGCCTTTTTTATTGCATTTTTTAAGGGTTTTTTCATGCCTTTATTATAGCATACTATTGTTAATAATTAGGAAAAAACTCTTGACATTTTGTAAAAAAGTGGTAGAATATACCATATAAGTGGGGAATAGTGTAAAAAAGTGGTAAAAAACATGCCCTCCATATGCCACTTTTCACATTCCTCCTTATTTATCTAAAGAAAAATTATGTTTACAGGCGAATACAATCACACAATTGATCAGAAAGGTAGAATGATTATTCCAAACAAATTTAGAAATTTGCTTGGTGATAGTTTTGTTATTACAAAAGGAATAGATGAATGCCTTGAGATATATGATAGAGAGACTTGGGATAAGTTCTCGGAAAAAATTAATTCGCTTCCTTATTCAACTAAGAGTGCAAGAGAGTTTAAGAGAGTGTTTATCGGTAATGCTATAGACTTAACTCCTGATAAGATGGGAAGAGTACAATTAACTCCTGCACTACGTGCAGTAGCAGGTCTAAAACAAGATATAACTTTTCTCGGCGTCGGAGATCATATTGAAGTATGGGATAGCGACACTAATCTCAAGAAAAATAATTTTGATGATTCTGATGAGATGTCACGCAAGATGGAAGGACTTGGCATCTAATGTTTAATCATATACCAGTGCTTTTAGATGAAACTATTAAAGGATTAAATGTTGATAAAGATAAAATATATGTTGATGCAACTATAGGCGGTGGTGGTCACAGTGAAAAGATACTTGAGATTTTAGAAGGTGGTAAAGGTTACCTAATAGGAATTGATCAAGATATAGACGCGATAGAAGAAGTAAAAAAAAGACTAAAGAGATATATTGATAATAGAAAACTTTTTTTAACGAAAAGTAATTTTGAGAACATAGATAAAGTACTTGATGAGCACTGTGTAGAAAAAATTGACGGAGTCTTACTTGATCTCGGTGTATCAAGTTTTCAGTTTGATGAAGGGGATAGAGGATTCTCGTATAATAAAGATGCAGAACTTGACATGAGGATGGACAGAGATGAGAGGCTGACTTGCAAAATCTTAGTCAATACTTTTGAAGAAGACGACATATATAACATTATAAGGAAATACGGCGAAGAAGATTTTGCAAAAAACATCGCAAAGCACATTGTTGAATATAGGAAGACAAAACAAATTGAGACTACAATGGAACTTTCGAATATCATAAGTTCTTCTATACCAGCAAAACTTCGCTTTAAAGATAAAAAGGGTAAAAACCCAGCAAAGAAGACATTTCAGGCATTAAGAATATATATCAATAGAGAATTAGAAGTTTTAGATACAGCACTTGATAAGATTATCGATAGGCTAAATGATGGCGGGAGACTTGCAGTTATAACTTTTCACTCACTTGAAGATAGGCTTGTTAAAGAGAGATTTAGGACATTTGAAAATCCTTGCACTTGCCCAAAAGGTTATCCCTGTGTATGTGGAAAGGTAAGTAAAGGTAAAATCGTCAATAAGAAGGCAATAACCGCGAATGATAAAGAGCTAGAAACTAATAGAAGGTCAAGATCGGCAAAACTAAGAGTTTTTGAAAGGAGAATCATATGACAAATAATGTATTTTATAGTGATGTAACTTATAAACCTTATTTTGATATGAGGAAATTTGAAAACTCAATATACAACAAGGAAATCATAAGAGAGAAGAGAATCAATGTACGAAAGAAACAGAAGGTGCTTGATAATATACTTACATTTTTTGTGGCAGTTCTTACGATAGCATCAATGTCACTGGCATTTATGCTTGGATATCAATATATTAAGATCTCAGGTGTAGACACAGAGATCAAGAGACTCGAGAATGCAATCGAGACGAATAGAAAGAAAGCAGAAGAGACTTCTGATTCACTTGATCAGGTTGTGAAGTATGATGAACTTAAGATGAAGGCATTTCTAGATCTCAATATGATATTACCTACAGATAAGAATATAATATATTTCGATAAGAGCGATCAAGGTTTTGTTCGCCAATATGAGAATATTCGATAAAAAGAAAAAAGCAGACGACGTACCCTATAGTTTTGTTAAAAAGAGATTATTGCTTGTGAGTATTCTCATAGCAATAATTTTTGTTTTATTGGAACTTAGACTTGGATACCTAACTATAAAGAAGGGCGATGAATATAATCGGATAGTCTTAAGCCAAAGACAGACTAGTTACAATTCTGAAATAATACAAAGTAGACGAGGAGATATACTTGATGCTGATGGCAATCTTCTTGCAACATCAATCAAAGTATATAATCTTATAATTGACCCAAAAGTAATTTTATCATATAAGGATAATAGATTTGTCAATGCTACCATTGATGCATTGAGTTTTGTCTATGATTATAACAAATGGGAACTTAGAGACTTAATTGAAGAGAAAAAAGATGCATCATATATAAGATATGCAAGACAGTTGAGTAAAGAAGAGAAAGAGAAATTTGAAAGCTATAGAAAAACCAAGAATGAAGAATATAGAAAACTTGGAGTTAACGATAGAATTAATGGTGTCTGGTTTGAAGATGAGTATAAAAGATATTACCCTAATGACAACTTAGCATCCAATGTGATAGGCTTTATCAATGCATCGGGAAATGCTGTCATGGGACTTGAAGCATACTATGACACAGAATTATCTGGGTTAAATGGAAGAAGATACGGTTATCTTGGAGAAGATTTTGAACTTGAAGATGTAGAGAGAGAGGCTATTGACGGATATAATATAGTAACAACGATAGATAAGAGGATGCAGAGAATCTGCGAAGAGAAACTAAGTGAATGGCAAAATGGCGAGATAGGTTCAAAATCAGCAAGTGCAATAGTGATGAATCCTAATAATGGTGAGATCTATGCGATGGCATCAACTAATGGTTTTAATCTCAATGATCCAAGGGATGTATCGGATCTTGATGAGGAATATGTAGAAGAAACTGGCATAGAAAATATATGGTATAGTAGGTGGAAAAATCTCTGTGTGCAAGATACTTTTGAGCCAGGTTCGACAGCTAAGGTTGTGACATTTGCCTCTACCGTAGATGAGAATCTAGTGTCAAATGATGCAACATTTTATTGTAATGGCTTTATAGAATTTGATGATGGTGAGCATAAGTGGAGGATAAGATGTAATAATAGAAATGGTCACGGAGAGCTCACACTTATGGAGACACTTACTAATTCTTGCAACATGAGCATGGCAGAGATGGCTGATATGCTTGGCATAAGTGGTTTTACAAAATACCAGAAGGCCTTCGGATTCGGAGAATATACTAATATAGATCTGCCCAATGAAGCGGATACAAGTAAGCTTATATATAATAAAGATACGATGGGTCGAACTGACCTTGCAACTAATGCGTTCGGTCAAAATTTTAACTGCACTATGGTTCAATTGATTGCAGCATTTTCTTCTGCAATTAATGGCGGAAAGTATTATGAACCACATCTTGTTAAAAGGATAGAGAATGGCTCAGGAACATATATAAGACAGATTAATAAACCAGTGCTTAGACAGACAATATCTGAGAAAACTTCAAAATATGTGAGAGAGGCACTTTTTGAGACGGTAGAGACTGGCACTGGAAAGTTAGCACAGATTAAAGGACGAAACATCGGTGGCAAGACTGGGACAGCAGAAAAGCTTCCAAGGAGCGATAAGAATTACCTTGTGTCTTTCATAGGATTTGATGATAGGGATAACCCAAATCTCGTTCTCTACGTTGTAGTGGATGAGCCTAATCTAGAAGGTGAGGCACAGGCTTCTGCTTCATTTGCAACAAAGATCTTTCATGACATTATGAAAGACATATTAAGCGAAGATGAATGAATTATATAACATATTATTTAATCCGTTGTTTTTATTCTTTCTGATATTCATAATATCAGTAGTTTTGTTTTATTTTTGTATAATCACACTTCACAATATCCAATTTGGACAGGTTGTAAGAGATGATGGCCCCGAGACACATCTAACTAAAGCTGGCACGCCTACTATGGGCGGGATAGTCTTCATTATAGTATTTCTTGTGGTGGAGTTATTCTTACTTATACTTAAAGACTATGTCAACGGTACTAAGGCACTTAAGATCAATATATTTATTATTATATTTGGCTTTATAGGCATGATAGATGACTACTTAAAGGTAACAAAAAAAAATACGAAAGGTCTTCCATCGTTATTTAAACTTATACTTCAAGTGTTATTTGCAGGATTTAGCCTTATAATATGTTTTAATTATAACACGATGTCAAACATCCTTATATTCATAATACTAATCTTCATAATAGTAGGAACTGATAACGGGGTCAATTTTACTGATGGCTTAGACGGATTATGTGCATTTGTCACTATAGTTGTATCTGTCTTTTACATCTTAGTATCTCTTAAGCAGGAAAATATAGAACTTTTATATATCAATCTACTTGTGCTTGCTGTGTTACTTGCATTTATAATATATAACCATTATCCAGCAAGAATATTTATGGGAGATACTGGATCCTTATTCCTAGGCGCGTATGTGGCGCTTATGGCCATAGCGCTTGACGTAGAATATTTTTTACCTATATATGGTTTTATATATATGATAGAGGTGCTTTCTGTTATTATACAGGTTCTTTATTTTAAAGCTACTAACGGGAAGAGATTTTTTAAGATGGCGCCTATACATCATCATTTTGAAAAATGTGGTATGAGTGAGAATCAGATTGTGCTTATATTTACTGCAATTACCATAGTAGGTTGTGCAATTACATATACGATATTGGGGAGATTTTAATGAACAAGGTTATAGTACTTGGAGCTGGTTTAAGTGGAATAGGTGCGTCAAAACTTCTAATAAAAAACGATATATATGTATTGTTGTTTGATAACAATCCTAAGTTAAGTTTAGATAAGATCAAGAAAAAAATATATGGCAAAGCAAAGTTTCAATTGAAACTTGAAGATGTAACAGATAAAGACCTTGATGATGTAAGTCTCTGTGTGATAAGTCCAGGTTTCCCTAAGACCAATTCTATATATGAAAAGATAGTAAAGAAGAAAATACCAATTATATCTGAGATAGAGTTAGCATATCTTTATACAAAAGGCGAGATATGTGCAATCACTGGATCTAACGGTAAGACAACAACAGTTGAACTTGTCTATGATATGTTAAAAAAGAAGTATGGTGATAAAGCCCATAAAGTTGGAAACATAGGTATACCTTATAGTGAGGCAGTTATAGGGAAAGGTGATGAAGACAAATATGTTATCGAATGCAGTTCATTCCAACTTGAAGACATAGTGCAGTTTAGACCTCATGTTGCAGCAATACTTAATTTTGCTCCAGATCATCTTGATAGATATAATAGATACATAGATTATATTAATACAAAACTCAATATTGCAATTAATATGGCTAAAGATGATATCTTGATACTTAATTACGAAGATCAAGTTCAAAGAGAATTAGTTTTACAGAAAAATCTCTTTAAGTGCAAGACTATATTCTTCAGCAGTAAGAGAACTCTTACCGAAGGCTTTTATATATATGATGACGCCATATTTTTTAAAGATAAAACTAAAACTATAAAGTTACTTAATATAAAAGACATAAAACTAATAGGTAATCATAACTATGAAAATGTTATGGCGGCTATGGCTGTAGCCTACTATATGGGCGTGACATTCGTAGATATAGTTGATGCAGCTAAGAGCTTTAGTGGTATAGAGCATCGCCTTGAGTTTGTAAGAGAAAAAAATGGAGTGAAATACTATAATGATTCTAAGGCGACAAATCCTGATGCAGCCATCAAAGCTATAAGGGCTATAGATGGTAAGATTATACTCATCGCTGGCGGTAGAGATAAAGGCGTTGACTATGGAGACTTTATAATTGCAATGAAAGAGAAAGTGCGATATGTGATACTATATGGTGAAGCAAAGAAGAAGATAGCACATAAGGCTCAAGACTTAAATTATGACAGTATAATTTTTGCAGATACACTGGATGAAGCTGTAGATATGGCCAATAGTTATTCTAATGTTGGAGATAGCGTGTTGCTATCACCTGCATGTTCATCTTTTGATATGTTTAGTGGATATGAAGAAAGAGGAAGAGTGTATAAAGAAAAAGTAATGAGTTTGAAATGACGTTTGCAAAGCATAAAAACTTCGAATACATATTATTTACCAGCGTGATATTTCTAGTGGTTTTTGGACTAATAGTGCTTTACTCTGCCTCTTCGGTACAAGCTATGCGTATATATGGCAGCCCAACGTATTTTTTTATAAGACAAGCTATATTTTGTGCAGCAGGGATAATAATTATGCTTGTGGTATCATCTATGCCATATAGATTATTCACAAGGTTTTCAAAATATCTATATATCGGCGTACTGATGCTAGTTATAGTCACAGCGTTTTCGGGTCGAATAAGTCGTGGCGCAAGCCGTTGGATCAATTTTAGAGGAGTTATATTCCAACCGTCTGAGCTTATGAAACTCGCGCTTATATTGTATCTTCCTAAAGTTGTGGAAGAGTTAAAAGGAGACTTTGAAAAGAAAGATAATCTTATAAGATTTATGATAGTGGCATATGTGCCTGCATTTGTTGTCACACTTGCTAATCTATCAACTGGAATTATACTTTTTATCATAGCTACAAGTATTATATTCGTAGTTTCAAAGAAATATTTAGTTTTTGTGTTTGCGCTTACTATGTTTGTGGTGGCTTATGTATTCGCTTATCCACTTTCACAGATGCTTAACAATGCAGGTCTTCTTAAAGATTATCAGATGGGACGAATACTTGCATGGAAAGATCCGGAGAATTATCCTGACACTGCATATCAGACTTTGCAAGGCCTCTATGCTATAGGAAGAGGTAGAATCTACGGCAATGGTTATCTCGCATCTATACAGAAATCACTTCTCCCAGAAGCACAGAACGATATGATATTTGCAGTGCTATGTGAAGAACTCGGACTTGCAGGAGCGGGACTTTTTATAGCTCTTTATCTCATATTAATATATAGAATATTTTACATAAGTATAAAATCAAAAAGGCTTATGCCTATGCTTATAACCTTTGGCATAGGAATTCATATAGCGATACAAGTGATACTTAATATAGGTGTCGTGACGAATGTGTTGCCCAATACTGGAGTCACGTTACCATTCGTAAGTTATGGTGGTACATCACTATTAGTCACCTTCGTAGAAGTAGGTATAGTGATGTCGATATCAAAGATATCATTTAAGGAGAGCGAAGCTTGAGAAACATATTGAAAAAAATAATGATAACATTGGTTACTGCTTCTATATTTTTGATTGCTATTTTTGGTATGAAGATACAACATGTTGAGATAAGAGGTAACCACAAAGTAAGCGATATGGAGATCGTAGCTTCTATATTCGATAGAGAGATAGACAAAAATTGTCTTGTGTTTTATGTAAGAGAGAAGGCAAAACAACACAAAAAGATTAATTATGTAAATGATTACTATGTTGAATGGAAATCACCATTTGACATTGTTATAGATATTCATGAGAAACCATCCATAGGCTATGTTCGTAAAAACTTAAAAAATGTATATTTTGATAAAGACGGCATAATCAATGAAGTGACAGAAGATAAGATAGGCAATCTTGTCGAGGTCAGTGGAATAGAGTTTAAGAATTATGAGAGAGGACAGAAGATTGAAGCAAAGGACATGAAGACCATTAATGCCATACTTAATATAACGAATAGCCTCTATGAAAATGAATTGCCTGCAAAGCACATAGAGATTGATAGGGATGGGGAGATATCTGTCTTTGTTGGCAATATAGTAGTTGTACTTGGTGACACTAAGAATATGGAGGTAAAGCTCCAGAGGCTTAACGATATATACAAAGAAATTGAGGATTTGAAGGGTACTTTATACCTGTCTAATGCTAGGGAAAACATGCTTGATGAACAATATATCTTTAAAAAAGCCGAATAAATATTGATTATAATTTTTGCTTGTATAATGCTTAAAAATGTTATAAAATATACTAAGTATTAGGAGGTGTGATAATGAGCACATTTGACGCATATCAAAATGTAAGACCTGTTCAACAGGTGCATGAAAATATATATGACCCAGTTGCAAGGATAGTTGTCCTTGGTATTGGTGGTGCAGGCAATAACGCCATCAATCATATGATTGATGATGGAGTTAAAGGGGTGGAGTTCGTTGGAGTCAACACAGACATACAGGATCTTCGTCATTGTCGAGCATCAAAGAGAGTAACTATTGGTGAGAAGGTGACAGGCGGAAGAGGTTGCGGAGCTATACCAGAGATTGGTGAGAGCGCTGCTAACGAATCTAAAGAAGCAATCCGTGCTATACTTCGTGAGACAGAGACTCAGAAGAAAGCAGATATGGTATTTATCACTTGTGGTATGGGTGGCGGAACTGGTACTGGAGCTGCACCAATTGTTGCAAGCATTGCTAAAGAAGAAGGTATCCTTACAGTTGCAGTTGTAACTAAGCCTTTTAGATTTGAAGGTAAGGTAAGGATGCAAAGAGCTCTTAACGGTATCAATAAACTTTTCCCAAATGTTGATACTATGATAAGTATTGCCAATGATAAATTACTTAATATAGTAGATGTCAAAGATGGTTTCAAAGAAGCATTTGCAAAAGCTGATGAGATTTTGAAACAATGTATAAGAGGTATAACAGATCTTATCAATCTACCTGCTCTTGTCAATCTTGATTTTGCAGATGTTGCTACAGTTATGAGAGGTAAAGGACTTGCTCATATATCTATAGGTGAAGGTCAAGGCGAGAACAAAGTAAGTCAAGCTATAAAGAAAGCGATGGAGTCACCACTTCTTGATACTACAATCGATGGAGCTACAGACATCATCGTAAGTATATGCGGAGAAGTTTCTCTTGTTGATGTAGATGCAGCCATGAGGGAGATGGAACCAAAGATAAGTAGTGAAGCCAATATCATATTTGGCGCAAGAGAGGATGCAAGCCTTAAGGACACTGCAACAGTTACACTTATAGCAACAGGCATAAGAGATAGTCTCAATAATTATCCACCAACATATGCTGGTAAAGCAGTTAATTACCAAGGAACATATCAAAATATGCCATATTACCAGAAACCAATGGTTAGCAATCCTATGACCCATTCTGAGCCAATTAAACCAATAGAAGAAGGTAACACATTAAGAGGATCTCTTGGAAGCGAGTTCTTAACACCTAAGAAGAAACAAGAGGAAGAAGTTAAAGAAGACGTTGGTCCAACAAGCAATTCGAGAAGCCTTGATAGTTTGAATGTAGATATTAGAAATATAGATTTTGTTAAGAAAAAAGGTGATTCAAAGGGTTTGCTACCAAGTTTTATTACGGACAATTTTAAAAAGTAATGAATATTATATTATGAAAAGTCTAATGGTCGCTTGAAATCTAAGCGACCATTACTTTTTTGAGGGAATAGATGTACGAAAGTGAAATTAATAGAAGAAGGACATTTGCCATAATAAGCCACCCCGATGCAGGCAAGACTACTCTTACAGAGAAGTTCCTGCTTTATGGTGGAGCAATCAATCTTGCAGGCACAGTCAAAGGTAGAAAGGCCAAGAAAATGGCTACATCTGACTGGATGGAGATAGAGAAAGAGAGAGGAATATCTGTCACTTCCTCTGCCATGCAGTTTGAATACAAAGGCAAATGTATCAATATACTTGATACCCCTGGTCACCAAGATTTCTCGGAAGATACATATAGGACACTTATGGCTGCAGACCAGGCAGTCATGGTTATAGATGGGGCGAAAGGTGTTGAGCCACAGACTATAAAACTTTTTAAAGTTTGTGCTATGCGGCATATACCTATATTTACATTTATCAATAAGTTAGATAGGGAGGCAAGGAATGTCTTCGAATTGCTTGATGAGATAGAGAAGGTCCTTTCTATAAAAGCATGTCCTATCAATTATCCTATAAGTTGTGGAAAGACCTTTAAGGGCATATATGATAGACAAAATAAGATGATAACCACTTATGTAGCTAAAGATTCAGGAGCCAAAACGCTTGATACGAAAAAATATAGTATAGATGATGCTGATTTAGATTCTGTAATTGAACCTATGTATATAGATAAACTAAAAGAAGACTTGGAGCTTCTTGATGGTGCTACTGATGCCTTAGATAGGGATAAGGTAGATAGAGGAGAACTTACACCTGTATTTTTTGGATCGGCACTTTCTAATTTCGGTGTTGGAGAGTTTCTAGATTATTTTATAGACATGACCTTACCTCCTATGAAAAGAAATTCTAATCTCGGTGTCATAGAGCCAACAAGTGATGATTTTTCCGGATTCATATTTAAGATTCAAGCCAATATGAATAAAGCTCATAGAGATAGAATTGCATTTATGAGAATCTGCTCTGGGAAATTTGAGAAAGGCATGGATGTCAATCTCAATATCTTAAAAAGAAAGATCAGACTCAATCAAGCAGACCTCATGTTCGCATCAGAAAGAAAGGTAGTTGACGTTGCTTATGCAGGTGACATCATAGGACTATATGATCCTGGGATATTCTCTATAGGTGAAACTATATCAAGGGATAGCAATAAACTTCTCTATGAAGGGATACCTACTTTTGCTCCAGAACATTTTGCTAGATGTAAGCAAGTAGACACTATGAAAAGAAAGCAGTTTGTGAAAGGCATAGAGCAGATAGCCCTTGAAGGTGCTATACAGATCTTTCATGATATGAACTCTGGCATGGAAGCGATTATAGTAGGAGCTGTAGGTATACTTCAATTTGAAGTGCTTGTATATAGATTAAAAAACGAATATAATGTAGATGTGAATCTTGAGACCTTGCCATATGAGTATATCAGATGGGTGAAGAATTATGAGACTGTAAAACTTAACGATATAGAAGGTACTTCTGATATGAAGATAGTCTGTGATATGAAAGGAGCGCCTTTACTTCTCTTTGCTCATGATTGGAGTATAAAGATGGTCTTAGATAGGAATAAGGGGCTTAAGCTTGAAGAATTCTCAAGAAATTAAAAAATTTAATCTTGGCGACAAGAAAAAAGTTCATTTCATTGGTATTGGTGGCATAAGTATGAGCGCCATAGCTCTTATATTGCAGAAAAATGGTTTTATAGTCCAAGGATCTGATTTTCATACAAGTGATAATGTAGAGATGCTTGTTAGTAAAGGAATCAAAGTTTATATCGGACATAAGAAAGAAAATATAACAAGTGATATAGACATAGTTGTATATTCTAAGGCGATAAAGAAAGACAATGAAGAGATGGTAGCGGCCAAAAACTTGGGGATACATCTTATGTCAAGATCTGAGATTTTAGGCCAGATCATGAGTAATTATGATAAAAAAATCTGTGTGGCTGGCACTCATGGAAAGACAACTACCACAGCACTCGTTTCAAAAGTATTACTTGACATAGGGCTCGACCCAACTATCAATGTGGGAGGAATAGTTGATGAGATAGGCGGTAACTCTCATATAGGAAGTGGTAATAATATATTTGTCGCTGAGGCCTGTGAGTATACTAATAGCTTTCTTGATTTTTCTGCTGATATAGAAGTTATAACCAATATAGAAGAAGATCATCTAGATTTCTTTAAAGACCTTGCTGATATAAGAGCTTCGTTTAAGAAGTTCGTAGAGTTGCTTCCGGAGGGAGGCACACTAGTTATCAATAGCAAGATTGAAGACATTGGATATCTAACTAAAGATGCAGATATAAAAGTTTTGACTTATGGAGATGACGAGACTGCGATGTATTATTATGACAATGTAAGTTATGACGATAAATATTATCAAAGTTTTGATGTACATAAAGATAAGAAATTGATAGGCAGAATGAGGCAGAAACTTATAGGAAAGCATAATGCGCTTAATTTTCTTGCTGCATATGCTGTACTTGATAATCTTGGAGTAAGTTTTGATATAGTAAAGAAATCAATTGAAGACTTTAAAGGAGCAAGAAGAAGACTTGAGATAAGAGGCAAAAAGGACGGTGTGACATATATGGATGATTATGCTCACCACCCTACAGAGATAACTGCCAGTATAAATGCATTGGCAGAACTTAAATACAATAAACTATATGTGATTTTTCAACCACATACTTTTTCAAGGACTAAGGCGTTAAAAGATGATTTTGTAAATGCTTTATCTCGCATAGAAAATGTAATTCTTGCAAAAATCTATCCTGCGAGAGAGATTGATACAGGGGAAATCAGTTCAAAAGACTTAAAAGATGGTATTATTAAGAATAGAACGAATACAAATAACATTAATAATATTTGTGAATATTTTGATTCTTTTGAAGAGATATATGATTATATCTCAAAATTGGCCAAAAAAGGCGATATAGTTGTGACTATGGGAGCAGGTGACGTGTATAAGTTGCTTGACAAATATAATTTTGAGTAGAAGTAATATCTTAATAAATAAAAATAATATGTATGAATAATCACTTTTTTTATAAAAATAAGTAATAAACATCTCAAAAAATTTTTGTTAAAAAATTGTTTGTATAGCCCTTAAAAATAATTAGGCTTTGTGATAAATTATGGCAGAATTATTTATGGCGGAGGGCATAAGATACATGGAAGAATTGTACGAGAATCTATATGGTAACAATGTTACGATTATATCTAATGAGTTCTTAAATAAATATTTATCTGACACAAAACCTGAGTATATCAAAGTATTCTTATTTTATCTATGGAAAGGCTATAAAGAGAGATATTCTATTGAAGATGCATCTAATGAGCTTGATCTTGATGAAAATGTCGTAGAAATGGCACTTAAGTTTTGGATCAAGAAAAAGATGATGAAAAAAGAGTGCCTTGATGGCTTTTCTAAAAAAATATCCGACGAATCAAAACTTGTAGATTTTGACTCAAAAAAGAAGGCGTTAATTAATAAAAAGAGACTTGACTACAGCGAGATAGAGGGGAATCTGCTTTTTGTGGCTGAGAAACTCCTTGGTAAAACCTTATCAGAGAGGCAGATTAGCCTCATAGCAAAATGCTATAATGATTATGGTTTTGATGAGAGTGTGATACATTATCTTCTTGAGTATTGTTCTAACAAATCTCGTACAGATGCAAGATACATAAAGGCAGTTGCTGACTCATGGTATGAGCAAAATGTGAAAACGGTTGCTGACGCGAAGAACATCACCGAAAGCTTTGAGAAGGGTCTTACTGCAAAAAAAAGTGCAGGGAAAAAAGCTATGAGCAAGGGCATGGACAGAGAAGAATATAATGATTGGTTTGTCAAAAATGTATTAAGTGCTCAGTAATCTTAGGTGACGATATTGTATAATAGTTATGAAGATATAAAAAATGAATATGAAAAGATAAGGCAACGTAATAGTTTCATAGTAAGTGAGAGACGAGACAAGGTGTATAGAGATTACCCTGAATTAAGAGAGATGGATCATAAAATCTTTTCGATGTTTGTGAACATAGTTAAGTCTCGTGATGATAGTGACAAAGCTGAAAGTTTTATGCAAGAGCTAGAGAGATATAAAGCTTTGAGAAAGGATTTTCTAAAAGAACATGGCATAGAAGACAACTATCGTGAGGCACAGTACACTTGTAAAAAATGCAAGGATACAGGTTTTGTAAATGGCAAGAAGTGTTCCTGTTATGTAGAAAAAGAGATAGAGATGTATGATAATATCTCTAATTTTAGAAAATATATTGTAAGTGATAATTTTGCCAATCTCAATATGGATTATTATAGACAAGAAGGTTACTCAGACAAGTATTATGACTATATGGAGAGAAACATAGAAGAGATAAAGGCTGATATCGATGACATAGATAACAAACCTTTTTACTACAGATTTACAGGGCCACCAGGCACAGGCAAAACTTTTCTATCAAGATGTATAGGTGCAGAAGTACTTAAGCACAACAAATCTGTCTTATATCTCAATGTTACAGAATATATGGATTCTTTAAAACCTGACCACGAAGGAGTAAGTTTTAAGAAATATGCCATACTTGCAGATTTATTTATACTTGATGATCTTGGGACTGAGTATTCGAGTGAGTTCTCAAAAACAGAGATTAATTACATTATAGACAAGAGACTTAATGATAGAAAATCAATGATTATAACATCTAATCTTATTACAGATGAATTAAAGCCTAGATATCTTAAATCTATGTGTTCAAGAATTGATAATCTTTTTAAAGAATATGGTTTATATGGAGAAGATTTAAGGAGGAATGTAAATGCCAGCATCAAGTGAAGTTCAAAGTAAATATCTTGGAGAATTTCCCATTGGTTATCTCTGTCTAGTGCCACTTAGAGGGACAGAGGCTTTTACAAAGAAACTTAATGATTTTATACTTGAGTGGAGAAAACTTCTAGTTAAGAACAAAGTCTATGACGTGTTCGCTGATGATTACATCAAAGAGTCATACATACTTGAGCCAGAGATAGACAGGTTTGGTTCAGGTGAAGCTAAGTGTGTAATCAATGGTAGCATAAGAGGAGCAGATCTGTTCCTTATAGTAGATGTAGTTAACCACTCAGAGACTTATGATCTTTTTGGCAAGACCAATCGCATGTCTCCAGATGATCATTATCAAGATTTAAAAAGAGTGATAGCGGCAGCGAATGGTAAAGCAAAGCGTGTCAATGTCATCATGCCATTCTTATATGAATCAAGACAACACAAAAGATCTAAGAGAGAGTCGCTAGACTGTGCGGTTATGCTTCAAGAACTTGTAAGCCTTGGAGTATCTAATATCTTAACTGTAGATGCTCATGATCCAAGAGTTATGAATGCCATACCACTTTCAAGTTTTGACTCTATCAATTGTTCTTATCAATTTATATCTGCAATCCTTAATAAGTTTGATGATTTGAAGATTGATAAAAATAATATGCAGATTATATCACCAGATATAGGCGCTATGCAGAGGAACATATATTTTGCCAATGTGCTTGGCGTAGACCTAGGTTTTTTCTATAAGAGAAGGGACTATAGCACAGTCGTTGATGGTAAGAATCCTATAGTTGCTCATGAATATATGGGTTCACCAGTTAAAGACAAAGATGTGATTGTAATTGACGATATGATTGCATCAGGTGATTCGCTCATAGAGACTGCAAAAACTTTAAAAGAAAGAGGTGCTAAGAGAGTATTTGCTTGCTGTACTTTTGGATTATTTACTAAGGGTCTAGATTCATTTGATAAGGCCTATGAAGAAGGTGTTATAGATCAAGTCTTTACAACCAATTGTATATATCAGATGCCAGAACTAAAGGATAAGAAGTGGTACACAAGCGTGGATGTTACAGAGTATATAGCAAGAATTATAGAAAGTATCAATCACGATAGTTCTATAAGTCAGTATCTTGACCCATATGGCAAGATAAAGACTCGTGTGAAGGCCTACCTTGATGAACATAGATGAATAAACTCGAGAGTAATAAGATAACTATAATGTATTTTTTAATGAGTGTATTGGTTATACTAATACACTCTGTTAATAATGAGACAAAGTTTCAAGCTTTTTTCTCTGAAAATGGTATAGGGCAATTTGCTGTGCCTATGTTCTTTTTCATAAGCGGCTTTTTGTTTTTTAGGAATATAAGTAGTATTGAGGGTGTAAAGAGTAAATTAAGAAAGCGAGTACGAACAGTCCTTCTGCCTTATCTACTATGGAATCTCATCTACTATGCAATTAATCTTCTCTATAAGCCAGGAAGTGGCATTAGCATAATCAGTATATATGATGCAGCGTTTAATTATACTTATAATCCATCGTTTTGGTTTGTGTGCCAGTTGATATTACTCAATGTGATTTCCCCGCTTTTATACTATGCGTTTAAGGGTGAGATGAGGAATTCAGTGATATTGATTTTGGTCATTTCATTACTTATATATTTTTATATTGACATACCATATATCAATGAAGATGCTATAATATATTATTATGCAGGGGCAATCTTTTCAAAGTTATATAATGGGAATAAAGTTAATTTTATTGATAGAAGATACATTTTGCCAACGCTCATCTTAGCAATCGCTATGTATGTAATCAATAGATGTATCTATTATAACATAGGAAGCAGCACACATCTTCATAGATTATTTATATTATCGGTAATATATACTAGATTATCTGTAGTGGTAGCGATGTTTTATATATGTGATTTGATATTTAGATATGATAAAACATATAGTTTTATGGAACATACATTTTTCTTATATGCGATACACTATATGATAGTGAGAGGGTTGACAATACTTATGAGATTTATAACATATAGATATGCCCCTGCAAGTGCGATTCTTGCTATCGAGACAATCACATTTATTATGATACCTATAATCTGTGTTGTGGTAAGTGATAAGTTATCAAGATATCTTAGTAGGAGATTCCACAAGGCATATGCCATATTAACTGGAGATAGATAATGATAAAATGTGTAGACAATTTTAAAGATTATGAATTGCTTGATTCAGGTGATAATGAAAAGATAGAGCGATTTGGAAAATATATTTTGAGGAGGCCAGACCCACAAGCTTTGTGGCATCCAAAGGATTTTGGCAAGTATAAGGTTAATGCTGTGTATCATAGAAGTAGATCTGGCGGAGGCTCTTGGGAGTTTTTTGACTTGCCAAAAAAGTGGGAGATAAGTTATGATGTAGCGAGAAATGTCAAGATGAGATTCAACTTAAAGCCGTTTACATTTAAACACACAGGTGTATTCCCAGAGCAAGCAGTAAATTGGCAATATATATATAAGTTTTGTAATGCTAGATCCAAAGACGCTTCTGATTTCAAAGTTTTAAATCTTTTTGCCTATACAGGTGGAGCAACGATAGCGGCTGCCTTAGGATCAGCCAAAGTTACACATGTCGACGCAGCTAAGGGTATACTCACTTGGGCAAAAGAAAACGCAGACTTGTCTGAGATTCCACATGATAGCATAAGATGGATAGTTGATGATTGTAAGAAATTCGTAGATAGGGAGATAAGAAGAAAAAATCTATATGATGGCATCATCATGGATCCGCCATCTTATGGAAGGGGCCCATCAGGTGAGACGTGGAAGATAGAGAGTTCAATATATGATTTTCTTGATCTCTGTTTTAAATTGTTAAAGAAGCACAATTCTTTTCTTATGTTAAACTCATATACAACTGGACTTCAGACAGGAGTTATGGATTATATGGTTAAAGATTTGGCTAAGACTAATGGATTTGATGGTGAAAGCAATTCATATGAACTTGGTATTAAATGTGCATCTACAGGGCTTCTTTTGCCAGAAGGCTCTACAATAGTATTTAATACAAGGTAAATTCAGTGTTATTTTGCTGCCTTTTACTTTACTTTTTTTCAATAAATTGATAAAATATAAGTATGGAGGGGAGACGGTGAGTCTGCCTTTTTTGTGGCAGTTTTAAGGAGTAAAATATGAAAAAGATTATATTAAGTGCTTTAAGCATCTATTTTATCTTTACATTTAGTCTAGTCTCTTTCGCAGGACAGTTTGAGCAAACTGGAGAATATTATCGTTACTTTGAAGATGACGGCACAGTTGCTCATAACAAGATGGTTTATTCAGGAAATGATCGATATTATGTAAATAGCGATGGCTATGTAGTATTTAACTCATGGATAGACTATAACGATAAGTACTATTATGCAGGTAATGATGGCAAGCTTTATAGTGGAGGCATCATTGAAGTAGATGGATATAAGTACTATCTAGATAATGAAGGAGCCATGCAGAAAGGTTGGTGCAATGATTATGAATACTATGCCGACCCAGATGATGGATATCTTGTAAATGGATTCCAAGAGTTAGAAGTACCAAGAGGATTTACTACAGAAATATCTAATGAGCGTACTGCTTGGTTTTACTTTGATTCTAATACATATAAGAGAGTGTATGCGGAAAAGGATGCTTATGTAGTTCGCCTAGTTGGCGAGAGAAGGTATTGCTTTGACCAAAATGGAATCTTAAGGACTGGTTGGAGAAGAATCAAAGACACAGCACCGGTTATGAAAGGATATATGTATTTCGTTGAAGAAACTACAGAACTTTTCAAATACGGAGAGGCTGTTACTGACACATGGTATGCTGTAGAACCACCTAAAGAGGTGTTATCAAGCACAGAAGTAAGATATTTCCATTTTAATGGACAAGGACAACCAAGGACAGCTAATGAAGGGTCATATACTAAGGTAAGACTCGATGATAAGACATTTTTATTCAACGAATATGGTTTTGCAGTATATGGAGTTCATAGAATTGGCAATGATTATTATTATTTTGGACCAAGTGTTAAAGATTGCTCTATGAAGACAGGGCTTATAACTGCAGATGTTGATGGCACTAATTCTGGTGGTAATTTTTACTTTGCTGATGATGGGAAAGGAGTTACAGGAATCAAGAGTAATAAGCTTTATTATAAAGGTAAATTACAAAAGGCAGATCCTGAACAAAAATATGCAGCAGTTAAGATCAACAATGTGGCATATCTTGTCAATACATCAGGCGTAATTCAGAAGAATAAAAAGAAACTTAAAGATGGCGATGGCAATGAGTGGACAAGTAATTCATCTGGTGTAGTGCCAGGGACATCAGGCGACGCTAGTTATACTGAGGCTGAGCCACCTTATGTATCAGGCGAAAATTAATATATGGCTATAGATTCTAAAGATTTGTTTTATATGGCAAAGGCACTAAAACTTGCCCAAAAAGCCTATATATCTGGAGATATACCAGTAGGCGCCTTGATAGTCTATAGAGAAAATAAAAAGAACAAAAAGATGTGTGAGGTTGCAAAAAGAGCTGGCATAGCAAGCGAAGAGATACTTGCAACATCATACAACATGAGAAATAAAAAGAAAAATGCTATATATCATGCTGAGATTACGGCTATATCTAAAGCTTGCAAGAAGATTAATGACTTTAGGCTAGAAGATTGTACTATGTATGTTACTTTAGAACCTTGTCAGATGTGTGCAGGTGCCATAGTTCAAAGTAGGATAAAAAGGCTTGTAGTAGGAGCTTTATCTAAGAAGTCAGGAAGCTGTGGTAGCATAATCAATATCCTTGATAATGATAGCTTTAATCATAAAGTGATACTTGATTATATGGATGATGATGATTGTAAAAATATAATTAAAGATTTTTTTAAAAAGATAAGAGAGGATTAAAGTGAGCGAAGAACAAAACAAAGTTGATGCTAACGGTGCTGATAATGAAAATTATTTCAGTTATTATGTTTTTGTATTTATAAGTGCAATCATAGGTTTCATTGCTGTATTCTTTTTGGCGGGTGTAAGTATTGATAGATTAACCAATAGTGGAGGTCTATCTTTCTTGAGCGACCATAGGTCTTTTGCATCGACAATGATTGCTCTAGTTGCAGTAATCATTTTCTTATTCATAGCTATAAGATTTAGAAAACAGCTTAAGGGATTTTTCTTATCTGAGTTATTCATGTATCTCTATATGGGAGTACTTACTACAGTTGTCAACATAGTGTCCTTCGAAGTGCTTCGTAATGCACTTGCAAAATCTGGTGGAGAAGCAAGCATTGGGTGGAAGGTTGCAGAGATTGTTGCATTTTTGATTGCGCTGATATTTGCCTTTGTTGTCAATAAGGTATTTGTGTTTAGAAGTCTTAATCTAGTTCCAACAAAATTTTTTTCAGAGCTAGGGATGTTTTTTGGAGCGAGAGTCATCACAGAGGTTATCAATTTTGCGATAATGTGGTTTATGATAGATAAAAAAGGCATGAATGAGACCTTTACTAAGATTGTAGCGAGCGTAGTCGTTATAGTTTTCAATTATATATTTAGTAAATATATTATCTTTAAGAAGAATGCTAAAGAAGCTTGATAAATATATAAAAAGCTTTAGTAAGAGTGAGAAGGAAAAGACGATTTTTCTTCTCTCTTTTTTATTGCCATTTGTGATGCTTATTATAATAATGATTGCTAAGCAGGTGTATCCTTTTGGCAATAAATGTATATTAAGGACAGACTTCTATCATCAGTATCTTCCTTTTTACTCTGAACTAAAGTATAAATTGACCCATTTTAGAAGCTTCTTATATACATATGATGCTGGGCTTGGGACTAATTTTGTTACTCTATATGCATATTATCTTTCATGTCCATTTAATATATTATTATTCTTAGTGCCACAAAACTTTGTGCTTGAGTTTATGACACTGATGATAGTCATAAAGATCTCACTTGCGGGTCTTACGATGTCTTATTATCTCGTAAGGAGATATAAGAGCGATAATTATGTGATAGTCGTTTTTGCTGTACTTTATGCTATGAGTGGTTATATAGGAGCGTATTATTGGAACATAATGTGGCTTGATAATATAGTGCTTTTTCCGCTTCTTATGCTTGGCACTGAAAATGTCTATAATGGCAAGAAGCCTTACTTATATATAATTATTCTCGCCTTATCTATACTTTGTAACTATTATATTGGCGTTATAACTTGTATATTTTTAATTGTACATTTTGTCTTTTATAATATACTAAAAAATTATGATTTAAAAAGATTCTTTAAAAACTTTCTTCTTATCGCTATATATTCTATAATAGCTGTTCTTATATCTGCAGTATTGCTTTTGCCTGTAATTATGGCATTCGGTACTACTGCATCAAGTGGAGGAACTTTCCCAACTGAAGCTCGCGAGTATTTTTCATTAGCGAAAGCCTTTGGGAGACACCTAGTGCTTTCTAAATCAGAAAATGGAATTGAATATTGGCCTAATATCTATAGTGGGGTTATATGTCTACCACTACTTGTATTATATTTTTCATCTAAGAAATTCAAATTAAAAGAAAAGATATGTTATGCAATTCTACTACTTTTTTTCCTAGCATCTTTTTCTATCAACATTCTTGATTATGTATGGCATGTCTTAAAATATCCTAATTCTCTACCTTGCAGGCAAAGTTTTATATATACTTTTATATTGCTTACTATATGTATAAAGCCACTTCTTAAATATAAGAATTTAAAAGTGAAAGACCTTGCATATAGTTTTGCGGGGGTGATTGCAGGGATAGTGTTACTTGAGAGTGCACTGCTGAGTGACAAAGTTGAGTTTTATTCTATATATGTCAGCATCATATTTTTGCTTATCTATTTTGTGATACTTATAAGGTTGTCAAGTAAAAAAAGCAGAAAAGTTGTCGTTACTGGATTGCTACTCATATTCATATCGGTTGAGACATTCGTCAATATGTATCAGACATCAATCTATACCATCACACGTGGCGACTACATGCAAAATGTTAGCGAAATAAGAACCATAGTTAAAAATTTAAAAACTAAGACCAATGACTTCTATAGGATTGAGAGAGTTGATATGAAGGCTAAGGATGATGGTGCATTTATCAATTTTCCTTCAAGCTCTATATTTTCATCTTCGTCATACAAGTCAGGCAGTGATTTCTATAAGCAATATGGCATGGAGGCATCGACCAATGCTTATTCTATAACTGGATCGACACCTTTCATGGATTCTATACTTTCAGTTAAGTATAAGGTTTTTGAAAATGAATTTACAGATGCCGCCGACCTTAATCTAAGAGCTATAGATAAAGTTGGCGATGTATCTATGTATCAAAACATCGATACTATGCCATTATCATATATGCTAGATAGAGAATTTCTTGCAAATTATGATACTACATCAGGGAACCCTGCTACGATTCAGAATAATTTTGCAAGAACGCTTGGGCTTGATGTTATGCTTGTGAAGAACGATATAGCTATTAATGGTATCAAAGCATTTTTTAATGTAAAAGAATCTGGTGATTATTATGCTTTCATTCGAGACAAGAGCATCAAAGAAGTGACAGTGTCATATGCAACTACATCTAAGCAGTTTAAGAATATGAACCGAGGATACTTCATAGAACTTGGCTACTTAAAGGCAGGTTCCGACATAGAGTTTAGAAATGATACTAATGAAAAAGACATATTGATGGAAGTGTTTAGATTTGACTATGATGCATTTAAGAATGTAATTAATGAATTAAAGTCTTATTCAGATTTTCATATTAATGATTATACTGATAGTCACATATCTTATAGCATAGATGCAAAAAAAGATGGGAAATGTGTCATCTCTCTACCTTATGATGAAGGTTTTAGGGTGAAGGTAGACGGTAAGGAGGTGAAGACAGAGCCTGTTTTGAATTTCCTTATTGGTTTTGACCTTGATAGAGGGCTACATGAAATTGATTTAACATACATACCAAAAGGATTAAGGCTTGGTGCATTACTTTCTATTTTAGGTATAGCGCTACTTATTGCAATATATATATATGATAGAAAGCGATCTAAATCTAAGTATATTGACAATTCCTTGAATAAATAGTAAAATATTGTTTTGTGGATTTGGTGGGTGTAGCGCAGTTGGTTAGAGCGCCAGATTGTGGATCTGGAGGTCGTGGGTTCAAGTCCCATTACCCACCCAGCAAAATATAATCTAGGGCTATCGCCAAGCGGTAAGGCACAAGACTTTGACTCTTGCAGTCGGTGGTTCGAATCCACCTAGCCCTGTCAAGAGACACTAGCTCAGTCGGTAGAGCA
>DGGU01000030.1 GCA_002392345.1 Lachnospiraceae bacterium UBA3866 | reverse complement strand
GGTCGTGGTACTGTTGCTACAGGTAGAGTAGAGAGAGGAACAGTTAAACTTAACGATGAAATGGAAATCGTTGGTATCAGCGAAGAGACTAAGAAGACAGTTATCACTGGTATAGAGATGTTCAGAAAGCTTCTTGACCAAGGTCAAGCAGGAGATAACGTAGGACTTCTTCTTCGTGGTATAGATAAGAATGAGATAGAGAGAGGACAAGTTATCTGTAAGCCAGGTTCAGTAAAATGTCACAAGAAATTCACTGCACAGGTTTACGTACTTACTAAAGATGAAGGTGGACGTCACACTCCATTCATGAACAACTATAGACCTCAATTCTATTTCAGAACTACTGATATCACTGGTGTATGTAACCTTCCAGCAGGAACAGAGATGTGTATGCCTGGTGATAACGTAGAGATGACAGTAGAGCTCATTCACCCAGTAGCTATGGAAGAAGGACTTAGATTCGCCATCCGTGAAGGTGGCCACACTGTAGGTTCAGGAAGAGTTGTAAAGATACTTGAGTAATTGTAAGCGCGAGTCAATCGATTGCTATCAAAGGGACATTCGAGCCCGATATAAAAAGCAGGGAGAGATCCTTGCTTTTTATATGCAGAGAATGATAAACACCACGAAGCGGTCTTACAAATATTGAAAAAAACGCCACAAAACAGCCAAATAAATATTGGAAAAAACGCCAAGCATATGATAGAATTATAGAATTATGAGGTGTGTGCATGGTTTTTAGACGAAAAATTTATAATGACCTTTTAAAATAGTAAATTATTAAGTGATAAATTACGAGCAAACTTGGGGTATCTTTATAAAAATTATGAATGACAATGTAATTATGACAATTATGTTTGCCGTGCTCATAATGCTACTTGTGGTATCGGCTATCGTATCTGCTATAGAGACAGCTATAACAGGGACGGATTTTGTTAAGATAGAGACTCTAGCTGACAAGGGCGATAAGAGGGCAAGTAAGGTTTTACTTTTGCAGGAAAAGCAGCAGCGAATTATATCAACTATGCTTTTCTTAAATAATGTAGTTAATATAGTAGCCACGACTATCACAACTTTACTTGTGACAATCTATATTAAGAATGTCCCTCTTGCGGTTGCTACAGCTATACTTACTTTTATCATACTTATATTTTGTGAGATAACTCCAAAAAGGATAGCCAATAAGAATTCAGAAAATATAATACTTGCCTATGTTGATTTTATCAATGCTACACTTTTCCTGCTTTACCCTATAGTTTTTGTCCTTAGCACTATATCAGATGGCATAGCTAAGGTACTTCATGTGAATCTTGAAGAAGAAGTTGACACTTATTCTGAAGATGAGTTGAAAACTTTGGTTGATATATCTCATGAGCAGGGCGTCCTTGAGACAGAAGAAAAAGAGATCATACAAAATGCATTGGAATTTGGCGAGAAGACACTTGCTGATATAATGATACCTTATGATAAAGTAAAATATGTGAGTGTAACATCAACTTATGAACAGGTCATGGCGATATGTATTAATAACGAATATACAAGATACCCAGTTGTTGATGGGAGCCTTGATAATATAGTTGGTATCTTAAATGTGAAAGATCTTATAAAGGCGATAGGTGCAAATCAAGGTATAACTAAAGATGATGACATGTCTGCTAAGGGCGACTTTGATATAGAAGAGATGATGAGAGAACCGTTTTTCTTAAACGAAAATGTGAAGATATCGCAAGCCTTCCGTCGTATGCAGAAAGTCTACGCTAATATGGTTATAGTAAGGTCTGATAACTGTAAGACCATAGGCATAGTAACTCTTGAAGACATCCTTGAAGAAGTAGTCGGCGAGATAAGAGATGAGTTTGATGAGATATAGCCTACTCCTATTTTAGGCCGTTTTGTTGACATATTAGGACACAATTAGTTGACAAAATTCTTTTATATATGTAAAACTTATAAGGAGATATACTATGGTATATTGTTCTGTTAGAGATTTAAGAAATGCAAAAAAAGAAGTATGGGATAACCTAGAAAAAGAAGGTGAGTTAATTGTTTTAAACAATGGGAAGCCTAGGGCTTTAATTTTTGATGTTACCAATGAAAACGTTGATATGATGATTAAAGCTGTAAAACAAGCAAGGGCAATGATAAGCTTTAATCAAATGCGAGAAAAAGCACAAATTAATGGCTTCATGAGTGAAGAAGAAATTAATAAAGAAATTAATGCGGCAAGAAAGGCAATATAAAAATGAATGTTGTTATTGATACAAATGTTTTAATATCAGCACTCTGGAGCAAGGAAGGAACTTGTGCAAAATATTGTAAAAAGTATTAAATTATGAATTAACTGTTGTATATGATCAAAGAATTTTACATGAATATAAAATTGTTTTAGAAAGACCCTAGTTTCTTTTTACAAAAGATGAAGTAAAAACATTATTAGATTTCATTAAAAATGAAGGTATATGCATAGTAGCAAAACCTTTAGGCATGAAATTTGTAGATGAATCTGATAAAAAGTTTTATGAAGTCGCTAAAACTATGAATTGCAAATTAATAACAGGAAATAAAAAGCATTTCCCTGACGAAGAAAACATAATACAACCAAATGAACTTATAAAGTAATCATTATATAACTTAAATAAATGGCATGAAATTTTTAGCATATTATATTGCTATAATAAGAGTATATAAAAGGAGGAAGAAGTGAATAAATATAATTTAGCAATATGGATCTTGCTACCGCTGATTATAGAAGCAGTTTTTATCTTTATTAGAATTAAATATTGTGATTGTTGGCACTCAAAACCCTTTTTTATACTCACATTGATTAAAGCTATATCATTTATTGTTATTGCATTTGTGACAATATCTATAGACAATGTATTTACTGTGCGTACAACATATCTATTTGGCGCTATGTATATAGTTATATTATCTGATACTATAGCAAATATCATAATGAGAGTTTTCAACATTTTCTATAAAGCTGATAATTTAGTAGCATACAATATACTAACTTTAGTCGTTATGATTATTATATTTACATACGGAACCATTAATAGCCAGACAATAAGACCAAATTACTTGACACTTGATTCACATAAAGTCAAAAAGAATCATACATTTGTGTTCATGTCTGATATTCACTATCCAACTGCTCAATTTAAAAGCAGTGTTAAATCTGCACTCAATGAGATAAAAGAGTTAAACCCAGAATTTATTTTGCTCGGTGGTGACATAACAGATGAATTTACAACATATGAAGATATGAAGGAAATATATGAAAGTATTGGCGCTTTGCAAATACCTACATTTTATATTTATGGAAATCATGATAGGCAAAATAAAGCTTATAAAATTGGTAGAACAAAATTTGATGTTAATGAACTTGAAAAAGCGATTAAAGATAATGGAATCACTATTTTAAAAGACGAGTGGCAGTATGTGAGTGAAGATATAATCATTGTTGGTCGAGAAGATGTAAGTGAAAAGCAAAGTAGAAAAAAAGTTCAAGAAATTAAAAATTGGCCAGAGGACGCTTACATTATATGCGTTGACCATAGCCCATATCAGAAAGAAGATATGATGGAACTTGGAGCAGATCTGCAGTTATCAGGTCACACTCACGCAGGACAATTATTTCCACTAAAGACAATTTACAAGCCTGCGGTTAAATATGTATATGGGAAATATACAGTAAGTAGTTCACCATATAATAAATATTTATATGTAAGCAGTGGATTTTCAGGTTGGGTTCTGCCATTTAGAAATGAAGAGCATTGCAATTATGAGGTAATTAATCTAAGGAACCAATAATTGGTGAGTTGGCGCTTTCTTAAAAGTATGTTAAAATTGAGAAATGGTAAATGGTGTGGAGATTGTAAGTAAGGGAAAACTTGATTACTAGGTATAAAAAAAATGATATATTAGAATTAGATATCGTAGACATGACTACCGAAGGACTTGGCATAGGAAAAGTTGATGGTCAAGTCTTTTTTGTTAAGGATGCGATAATTGGCGACAAAGTTGAAGTTATAATTACCAAAGTCACATCCAATATAAATTATGCTAAAGCCACAACTATTATAGAAGAATCACCTTATAGAGTTGAATCGCAATGTTTTGTTGCAAATGCCTGCGGTGGCTGTAAGCTCCTGAATCTTGATTATAAAAAGCAGTTGGAACTAAAAAAGAAATATGTTTTTGACTGCCTATCAAAAATCGGAAAATTCAATATAGTGGCAGAAGAAAGCGTAGGGGCGAGCACTGCGAGCCCGTATGGTGGAATCTTTGGCATGGACTCCCCATACAATTTTCGCAATAAAATGCAAGTGCCATATGCAGTGAGAAATGGTAAGATTATCTATGGTTTTTATGCAGGCCGTACCCACCACGTTGTAGAGTTTAAGAAATGTCTTGCAGGGTTTGAAGGTGCTGAATGCATATTAGAGGTGATTAAAAGCGCTCTTGAAAAATTTCATATAAGTATATACGACGAGAGAATATATTCTGGAGTTTTTCGTGAGGTAATGCTAAGAAAGGGCAATGAATCGGGTGAAATTAGCATTACTTACATATTAAATGATAAAAACTATGAAAAGAATCTTGAGCTATACAAGAAATTTGATGAATATATTGTTTTAAATTGTAATCCTATTGTTGAAAATAAATCTGGGAGCAAAACTTGTAAGCTGGTGACATCTACTATTAACATTAACACAAGTCAAAATAATGTAATATTTGGAAATAAGAACATAATCCTCCGCGGTCCTGGTTACATAAGTGACACTATCGGCGCTACAAAATACCATATTTCTCCAGAGAGTTTCTACCAAGTTAATTCTAAGTTGACTAAAGTTTTATACGATAAGATTTTAGAGTATACCGATTTCAACGGTGATGAAAATGTCCTTGACCTATATTGCGGCATCGGAACTATTTCCTTATATATAGCAAGGAAGGTTAATAAGGTAGTGGGAATTGAGATAGTAGATAAGGCAATTGAAAATGCCAAGGAAAATGTAAAAATCAATGGCATCAATAATGCAGTGTTTATATGCAGCGATGTTGTAAATGCAGGTACAGATAAAAGTTTGAAGGTCAATGATGAGAGCGCAAGTAAAGATGATAACATAAACTATTTTGACACAGTTATAGTTGACCCACCACGCAAGGGCTTAGATAATAGCACTATTGATTATATAAAAAGGCTCGCTCCTAAAAAGGTAATATATGTAAGCTGCAACCCATCTACACTCGCCCGTGATCTCGATCTTTTATGTCATAGCGAACCAGAGTTTCGTATGGGCGAGTTATGTGAGCCCGTTTATAATTTAGTTAAGTTAGCTAACGTCGACATGTTCCCTCACACAATGCATGTGGAGACGGTAGCCTTGTTATCGCGAAATGTGGGGGTTGGCAAGTAATCATTTGGCAAAACGATTTTACAACACTTAAAATTTATGATACAATGATGATTTATGATGTATAACATGATAATAAAAATGAGTCTCGTCACTGCGACATTTGTGTCATTTAGCATAATGCTATGGATTATGATTGGCGAGAATGAACTCTCTAAGAAGAAGAAGATCGGCATAGGCATTTTCTATGGTTTGTGTGCTATATTTTCTACGCATCTTGGCATAAATTATGGAAATATGATGCTAAATGTCCGTGATCTAGCACCCCTTATAGCGGGGCTCTTCTTTGATCCGCTATCAGGACTTATAGCAGGCTTCATCGGTGGGATAGAGAGATATATAGTTGGCACATATTTTAATGTCGGAGCATATACAACTATCGCCTGTAGTGTATCGACTTGTCTTGCAGGTTTTCTTGCATTATTTTTAAATAAGATTGTGCTAGAAGGGAAAAAGCCTGACTTGACATATGCATTATTCTTCGGCGCTGTCATGGAAGTATTTCACATGTATGCTGTCATCATAACTCATAGAGATGATATGAGGATGGCGTTCAAAGTGGTAAATATATGTTCAATCCCTATGATTGTATTTACTGCTATAGGGCTTGCAGCCACATCGATAGTTTTTTCTTTGTACATAGGTGGATTTAGAAATCCATTTAAAAAAATACCAAAAGAAGAAAGATCCATTGCAGACACTTTTCAAAATGCTCTATTATTGGCAATGGTAATTTTGATGGCCATAAGTTCTTTTACAACATACTTGGTGCTTACACAAGGCTCGTATCAATATGCAAGTAATATGCTTAGCCAAAGTGAATATAATATAGTAACTTATTATAACGAATATGAAGAGATGGCGGACAACTTAGATGTAGGTATAGAAGGAATCTATGTAATATATGGTGACAATGGTATGGTCAATCATGGAGTGCATAAAGGAGAGACTATACCAATTAGTACCATGAAATATATTGAGAGTCAGCTTGATAAAAAATATTTCGAGTACCAATTATATGGTGTGGATTCTTTGTGTAGGGCAACAAAACTCATAGATGGGAAGACCTTACTTATCATGGCATCGATGAATGAGATGTTCTGGTATAGAAATATTGAGGCGTATGAATCTGGTTTTTCCGCTATATTGCTATTTACTGTCATGTATCTCTTTATAGCATTTATGGTGAAGACATATATAACTGATAATTTGGATAAAGTAAATGCTTCACTTGAAAAGATAACAAGTGGACATCTTGATGAAAGAGTTGAGGTTAGAGAGTCATCGGAGTTTGTCTCTTTATCAGATGATATCAACGAGACAGTAGAATCTCTAAAAGGGTACATTGCTAAAGAGAAGTTAAGAATTGACAAGGAGCTTAAATTAGCCAAAGCAATACAACAGTCAGCATTACCAAGGAATTTTATATTTAAAGATAGAGATGAATTTGATGTCTATGCTGTGATGGAAGCTGCCAAAGAAGTAGGTGGCGATTTCTATGATTTTTTCTTTATAGACTCTCATACTATAGCATTTGCTGTAGCGGACGTATCGGGGAAAGGCATACCTGGAGCAATGTTTATGATGAGGGCTAAGACTGCCATAAGGAGTTTTGCAGCCAATTCCCAATCACCAGGTGAGACACTTTTTAAAGCTAGCAATACTCTTTGCGAAGGCAATGAAGAGGACATGTTTGTCACAGCTTGGCTTGGTTTTCTTGATTTAAAAACAGGGGTTCTCAAATGTGCTAACTATGCTCATGAATTCCCTGTGATTATGAGGGCAAATGGTGATTACGAGGTCTTTGAGGATGGGCACACTTTGCCACTTGCTTCGTATGAAAATATAAAGCCAAAAGAGTATGAACTAAAGCTTGAGGCAGGTGATAGAGTTTTCTTATATACCGATGGTATACCTGAGGCGATAAATCAAGATGACGAGCAATATGGTATGGAAAGGCTAATTAAGGCATTAAATCGCATTAAAAATGATGATATAATGGACAGGCTTAGCGAGATAAGACAGGATGTTGCAACATTCGTTAATGGGACTGAACAATTTGATGATATAACTCTGCTTGAGTTCGAGTTTAAAGGATACCTGAAAGCATAATTTTTGTGTGTAAAATGTTAGTAAAAAATCAAAGTTTTTCTTGACATTTTTGCCCTTTTTTGCTATTATGGTAAGGCTCGCACTTTGAGCAGATTTTTTTGTGAAAGTAAGTTTTCACTAAGTACAATGTACAATGACAACTAAATAAATACAGAAACCCGAAGATTCGTTTTCGTAGGGGCGAGCACTGCGAGCCCTTATGGGAATATTAAAGAAAGTAAAAACGGAAGTTGACCCAAGCAACTATAAAAGATTGGGAGTCAGCGAGAGCTGAGAAATCAGACTTAAACTATCCTTGCAAGAGGATAGTTAAAATAGGAAACAATTAATTAGAGAGTTTGATCCTGGCTCAGGATGAACGCTAGCTACAGGCTTAACACATGCAAGTCGAGGGGCAGCATGAAGTTTGCTTGCAAACT
>DGGU01000014.1 GCA_002392345.1 Lachnospiraceae bacterium UBA3866 | reverse complement strand
AATTGCAAAAAGATATAATATACATTCCAACATACCATTTGCTATATTTAGTTATACATATATGTATCCACTATTTGGTGACCTAATATGCAATAAATATGATGAATCAGATTTTTCGATTAGTAAGATAGTTATTTTAGTAACTTGTGCTTTCATATATTTTATTACAAGTGAGAGATATGATGCGATGAATATATATGTCGCTATGATTGTTCTTGTGTTGATGAGATATATTTCAAGTAAGAATTTGGATTTTTCAAGACTAAGAGGTAGCAAATTTTATAAGGTTATAGATTTTTCTGCAAAGAATGCTTTAGTATTTTATCTTTTACATCCATACATATTAAGGATAATTTATAAGATAAGCAATAAAATTTATACTAGATCCATTATGTATGTTGATTATATAGTTGGAATCATATTCTTGTTTATAAATTTTATTATTACATATGTTGTTATATTTGCTTTAAAAAAGATTTTACTATTTAATAAAAAACTAGTTAAATAATAATTTATAATTAAATATTATCTATTATATATTTATGGCAGATAAAAATAAAAAGAAATTTGGTTTCTATCTAACCAATGTCGATAGTGTAGATGAGTTTCCAAGTGAACAAAGTAAGGGATTTGGAAGGTATCTAGATAAAAATGATGATGAGATAGTTGAGATACAGAAGAAGCTTAAAGACATAGAAGAGGAGATGGATAGACAAGATGAGACCTATCGGCAAAATTGTTTTGATAATTTAGATAATATATGATTATAAGGGGCATACTATGAAAAAGAAATATATTATAACAAAATCATCTATAATAAAAAGATGTGCAACAGATGGCAAAGATCACCGTATGTTCACAGAAGATGAGAGGCCTTGTAAAGAAGCGACTTTAGAAGAAATTACTGACAAAAATGGCAACAAGTGTAGCCGTTTCTTTATTGAGATAGATGACACCATAGAAGCTCTTGATGCTTTATGCGATAACTATGTCGCAGACATCAAAGTGTCAAGAAATCTATTCTTTCCTAACGATATCGTTTTAATAATTTGTGATGATGAGGAGTAAACTTTTATATTTATGAAAATTATGTGTAATAGAAAAAATAAATATAATAATCTTTCGCTGCTGATTTTTATTGTGTTTTTATTTATTTCATCTTGTTCTAATAATGAACAATTAAATAATATTACTGCAAATGAAACGTCTAAAGCTATTATTCAAGATACATTGAAGGTCTACCACGGCACTGCGATGGGATTTAATGACCTTATACATGTAGATGTCACACTTGATGATGATAAGATAGTTGATGTGAAAGTAACTGGGCATAATGAGACTCCTGGAATAGGCGGTGAGCTTAGGGATTATGATGGGAATATAGTAGATAATTGCGGTGAAGCGCCAGTCGAATTGATACCAAGACTTATGGCCGAAAATAATTCTATCAATATTGATACAGTTTCGGGAGCTACAGCAACTTGCTATGGGATTGAGCATGCTGTAGTTGATGCGATGGTTAATGCAGGACTCCGCGTCGATGCAATATCATCTGCAACTGAAGAGAATCCTGATTTTAATAATAGCCATGAACTTATATTATCTGAAGAAGAAAAAACAAAACTTGAGAAATATCTTGATCGAGTTCATTTTGATATTAGTAATAGTGATATGTCAACTGATGTTGTTGTAGTTGGCGGTGGTGGAGCAGGACTAACAGCTGCGATAAGTGCTGCAAAAAATGGCTCTCAAGTTATATTAGTAGAAAAAAATGGAACGATAGGTGGTAACACTCTTGTATGTGGCGCCATATATAATGCACCTGATAGAAATTTACAACAAAAACTTTTTATGACTGAAGAAAAATATGGTGTAGTAGAAAAAGCATTAAATGAAAAACCAGAAAGTGATGAACATCGAGAATTACAAGATACAGTTCGAAATGAACTTGAGGATTTTAAAAAAAAGGATAATGAACTTGATGGTGGCAATGGAGTCTTCGATAGTGAAAATTGGTTTGCACTTCAGACTTGGAATGGTGGAGATAAGAAAGCTAATATTAATTTAGTGAAAACACTTGCAGACAAATCATTTGAAACTTTAGAACTACTTAAGAACATGGGATTTAAGATCTATGATTTTGCAAGCCAAGGTGCAGGAGCATTGTGGGAGCGGACTCATACATCTACTTTGCCTATGGGAACTGGTTTTATATCTACTTTATTAAATGAGATAAAAAGATATGATAACATAACCTTACTTACACATGTGGAAGCCAAAGAAATAATTGTAAATGATGATAATGAAGTTACTGGTTTAAGATGCATAGATAAAAGTGGCAATGAATTTACTATAACTGCGAATAAAGGCGTAGTTCTTGCAACAGGTGGCTTCTCATCTAATAAAGATATGCTTAATACTTATAATACAAAATGGAAAAATATTACTGAAGCAACTACTACTAATAGAGAAACTGCATCAACTGGCGATGGTATAAAGATGGGTGTTGGTGTAGGAGCGGATATTGTCGATATGAATGAGATTCAACTTCTATACCTTGGCAATGTTGTTAATGGCAAACTCACAAGATATCCAAAAAGAGATGTGAATGCAGTTGATGAAGTTATATTCATTGATAAAGAAGGAAAAAGATTTGTAAATGAGGGCGGAAGAAGAGACGAGATATCTGAGGCTATATTAAGTTTACCCGAGAATTATTTTTACATATTGGAGTCTGGAGATGGAGATGATTATGTAGATATATATAGTAGTGATTTTGTATCTGCTGATGGTTTTGATTTTGACTATCTCGTCAACAATGAATACATATATGTTGGCGATACATTAGAAGAGTTATGCGATAAGATTAATATAGATGTAGATGTGCTTAAAGCATCAATTGATGATTTTAATAGATGCGTCGATGGCGAGAAAGAGGATGACTTCGGTAGGACTTTATATTCAACAAAATTTACTAAAGGTCCATATGTAGCAACTCCAAGGAAAGTATCTGTTCATCATACGATGGGAGGCCTTAGAATCAATGAAAAAGCTCAAGTTTTGGATAGAAATGGTGAAGTTATCAAGGGCCTATATGCTGCAGGAGAAGTTACAGGTGGTATACATGGCGGCAATCGTCTTGGCGGCAATGCAGTTGTAGATATTAGTGTTTTTGGAACTATTGCAGGTGAAAATATTTCTAAAGATTAGAATATATGTGGTGCATATAATTATCATTTTAAAGGAAGTAAATATGTCAGAGAAGATTTTGTCAACAGAATACAGCGAGGAGATGAAGACGAGTTATATTAATTACTCTATGTCAGTAATAACAGCTCGTGCCATACCAGATATAAGAGATGGGTTAAAGCCAGTTCAAAGAAGAGTTTTATATGGTATGAATGAATTAAATGTCCATGCCAATAAACCAACTCTTAAGTCGGCAAGAATTGTAGGTGATGTAATGGGTAAATATCACCCTCATGGTGATTCATCTATCTACGAAACTCTTGTAGTAATGGCTCAAGATTTTAAGAGAATGCAAGCACTTGCTATTGGTCAAGGTAATTTTGGATCGATAGAAGGTGATAGTCCTGCAGCACAGCGTTATACTGAAGCAAAGTTATCTAAGTTTTCTGATGATGTGATGCTTGCTGACCTTGATAAGACAGTAGACTTTATGCCTAACTATGATGAGAAGTTAAAAGAACCAGTAGTGCTTCCATGTCGCTTCCCTAATTTTCTTCTTAATGGTTCTGAGGGTATAGCAGTAGGCATGGCTACTAATTCGCCATCTCATAATCTTTCAGAAATTTGTGATCTCATAATAGAATACATTAAAAATCCAAGTATAACATTAAAAAGCATGCTTAAGATTATGAAGGGTCCAGATTTTCCTACTGGAGGAATAGTTGCCAACATGTCTGAACTCCCTAATATATATAAGACTGGCGTTGGAAAACTAAAACTTCGTGGCAAAGTAGTTTATGAACCAGCTAAAAAATCAAGAGATAAGGATAAACTTGTTGTGACTGAAATACCATATACTATGATCGGTGATGGCATAGGTAAGTTTATGTCAGATGTTGGATCTTTGGTTGAACAAAAGAAGATTACTGACATAACTGATATATATAACCATAGCAATAAAGATGGTATCAGAATCGTGATGGAGCTTAAGAAAGACTTAGATACCAAGAAGATTGAGAATATCAAAAATATCTTATATAAGAAGACAAGACTTGAAGATACTTATGGTGTCAATATGCTCGCCATAGTTGATGGAAGACCTGAGACTATGACACTTAAATCAATTCTAGAGAACTTCGTAAAGTTCCAGCATGAGTTAATTAATAGAAAATATAAAAATCTGCTTGATAAGGAAAATGAAAGAAAAGAGATAGAAGAAGGACTTATCAAAGCAACTGACCTTATAGATGCGATCATTGCAACACTCCGTGCTTCTAAGACTCGTGAAGATGCTAAGACTCATCTAAAGACTGGTAAGTGTAAAAATATCAAAATTAAAGATAAGAAATTAGCTAAGATTGCAAGTAAGTTTGATTTCACTGATCTTCAGGCTGATGCTATACTCGATATGAGATTATACAAGTTAATTGGTCTTGAGATTACAGCACTTAATGAAGAATATAAAGATACTTTGGCAAAAATTAAAAAATATAAAGCCATCTTAAAAGATAAGAATAAAGCTGAAGAACTTATAATTGATGATTTGAAGAGAATAAAGAAAGAATATGGTGTTCCTCGTAGGACTTCATTTGAAGATGCCGAAGAGATAGTCATAGAAGAACCAAAGGCTGAAGTTATAGATGTAGTATACTGCCAAGATAAGTTTGGTTATTGTAAAGTGATGGATATTAATCTCTATGAGAAGAATAAAGAGGCAGTTGAAGCCAACAATCTCTATGTTATAAGGGCAAAGACAGACGAGAAGGCGATAGTCTTTGGAAGCAAGGGCTTTATGCATCAGATAAGGCTAGATAAAGTTCCTATGCTTAAGACCAATGAAAAAGGTAAGCCTATAGATAATCTTTCAAAGTTCTCAAGTTCTGATGAAACTATAGTTGGAGTTGAAACGACTAAGTCAATTGAGAATTCGTATCTATTATTTGTAACTAAAAATGGTCTAATTAAGTTTTCTGATTCTTCTGAATATGTGACTGCTAATTCTAAAGTTGTAGCCACTAAGGTAAATAGCGATGATGAAGTAGTGAAAACATTGGTTTGCTATGCAGATAAAGATTTGGTTATAAGAACCAATGATGATTTTTTCTTAAGACTTAAACCTGATGAGATACCTCTACTTGGAAGAAACACTAAAGGTGTTAAAGGAATAAAACTTGGTAAAGGCGATTTTGTTAAAGATGCTTATGTGCTTGAGGATGACAGCGTAGTAAATGTTGGCGGTAAGAATAAGAATTTAAATCAGCTTTCAAGAGCTAAAAAGGCTACAAAAGGTAGCAAACTTAAATAAATATGTGATTCCATAAATATATCAACAAAAACACTTATTTATGGTATAATTTATGAGGCGATATATTAAGCATATTTTAATTAAATGTCGTGGAAGGAGGAATACATAGTGATCTAAATGCTATGTAGGTTAGCGATATGAATAAAGATAGTATCAAAGTTAGCGAAATACTTGATCTAAGTGAGACAGAATTTAGTTTTTTATTTAAGGGACTTACATATCCCTATGAGGTCTTGCCACTAATAAAGCAAAAATTTGATGATTGTGTAAGAAGTCTTAATACATATGAGTACAATCGCATAAAAGATGGTGTGTATGTACATAAGAGTGTAACTGTTCTAAAGAGTGTATATCTTGGTCGCAATATTATTATCGGTAAAGATGTAGACTTAAGGAACGCTGCATTTCTTCGTGAAAATGTAATAATTGGCGACTCTTGTGTAGTCGGTAATTCTTGTGAGCTTAAAAATGTCCTTATGTTTAATAAGGCTAAGGCACCACATTTTAATTATCTCGGTGATACAGTTATGGGATATAATTCTCATATCGGAGCTGGAGTTAAAGTTTCGAATCTTAAACTTGATGAATCACAAGTCGTTCTTAAGATTGGAGATGAACTTCTTGATACAAAGCTTAGAAAATTTGGTGCGATAATAGGTGACAATGTACAAGTTGGCTGTAATGCAGTCTTAAATCCAGGAACAATTTTAGGCCGCGACACTATAGTTTATCCTCTTACAAGTGTTCGTGGTGTTATAGATAAAAAATGCATATGCAAATCAAATGATTTGGTGGTTGAAAGGAGATAAGAGACTATGAAGAACAAAGGGCTAATTGCAACAATTGTAGTTATGAGTGCAATAATAGTTACACTTATAGTAGTGTTACTTGCTATGCAGATGTCTTCTATAGTACCAATTGGAAGTCGAAAAACAGCTGAAAGCGTTGAGACTGAAATTCAAGAACCGACAACAGCAGAACTTGAAAGCGAGATTATAATTGAAAGCATAGAGATACCTAAACTTAATGCTCAGATTAGGACTTATACATCGAATGGTGATAGGATTAAGATCAATTATCCAGAACTCATTGGCCTTGATGACACAAATCTTCTTAGTGAGGTTAATAAAAAATTATATGATAACGCTATATCTATAGTGAAATTATATCCTATATCTACTGCATTACAGAGACTTGATATATCATGCGATGTAAAGTATATAAATGATGATTTTATCACTGTTGTATATGAAGGTAGGGTTGTAGGAGATAAGGCTGGTGGCGCCAATACTAATTTAAAAGGTGATGCAATATATAATAATTCAACAAGTAAATCATCAGGTAATTCAGGTAGTGTAAATATAGACCCTTATCTTGATGGATTCGTAGATCCATTAACTTTGTTCCCAAGTTATAGTGCGCCAGAAACGGCGGCGAGACCTGTTGAAGTCTTTGATAATAATAGTGCAGTAACAACTGCTCCATCTAATAATTCTACCGGCACGTCGGATGGTGGACCTACAGTATCACCTAATATAACTCCAACTTCAGCAAGAAAAAATATTATATCAGATTATTCAGCAACTACTAATCCAACTTCTGCTATAATAGCCAATGAGTATACATCAAATGGTATATACAATGCACCAGCATCATCCAATGGCTACACTAATTCTAGTAATGCACCTGTGTATGGTCAGACTGGAACAAGTGTAAGTGCAAGTACTATCAATCAAAAGATTTTCTATACCAATACAATTGATCTAAGAACAGGATTAAACGTAACTCTTAAAGATTATGGTGTAGATTTTGAAAAATTAGCAAAATACGCTAGGTCAACTGATGTTGAGTTTGTTAACATCGATGATTCAGATCGCTCTAAAGTAAGAAGCTATATCAATAAAACAGTGTTACCAACTTTAACAGAGCAATTAGAAAATAATTCTGATTTTACAAATAATACTATGTCAGCATGGCCTAAGCACTTTAGTTATAGAGACGAGGAAGGAAATATATATTTTACTATAAAACTTAGTAGCAGGCTTGGTAATTATGCAATAATCAAATATAATAAATAATATTTTTGGAGGGAAAAACTATGGCACTAATTAAATTCGACGAGAATGTATACGTATATGATCACCCGCTAATAAAACACAAGATTTCTATACTTCGTGACAAAAAGACAGGAACTAATGAGTTCAGAAGTATAGTTGAAGAACTTGCTATGCTTATGGGATATGAGGCACTTTCGGATCTACCTACTAGGATGGAAGAAATTGAGACACCAATTGCAAAGTGCATGTCGCCTATACTTGATGGTAGAAAATTAGCCATAGTTCCAATCCTTCGTGCAGGGCTTGGTATGGTTCCTGGAATGCTTGCCCTTGTACCTTCTGCTAAAGTTGGCCATATAGGTATGTATCGCGATGAGAAAACTTTACAGCCCCATGAATATTTTTGTAAATTGCCAAATCCGATCGAGGAAAGAGTTATATTAGTCCTTGACCCTATGCTTGCAACTGGTGGCTCAGGCTCTGATGCTGTAACACTAGTTAAGAAGCGCGGTGGAAAGAAGATAAAATTTGTATCAATTATTGGATGCCCAGAAGGCTTAAAGAAGTTGCATGGAGATCATCCAGATGTGCAAGTATACTGTGGGACACTTGATGAAAGGCTCAATGAGCATGGATATATAATTCCTGGGCTTGGTGATGCCGGAGATAGAATTTTTGGAACTAAGTAATATTATATAGTATTGCCGCTATGGCGAAATTGGTAAACGCACACGACTCAAAATCGTGCGGGAAACCTTGTGGGTCCGAGTCCCACTAGCGGCATTGATGGATTGCAGTGTTGCTGAAAAAAATATCAATAGTTTTATTAGAGGAACTCTCAAAGGTAATAAACTTCGTAAAGTGTACTACCATCTTAAAAAGTGTGCTAAGTGTAGAGAAGTATTACTAGATGAGTTTTCTTTTTATATGACTTTCAATGATCTTGATAAGGATCTTAATTTTAATTACCAAAAAAATCTTGATAAGCTTATGGCTGATACTGAGTTTGACATAAAAAGAAATGATGCAATCATTAAACAGAATTATTTTGCTATGAGTGTCGCTATATGTGCATTTTTCTTATTACTTTTAATTATAGCAATTAAGGTGGTATATAGATGAAGGACAAGCTTTTATTAATTGATGCATACAGTATCATATGTAGAGGCTTTTATGCACTTCCAATTCTTACTACTGAAGATGGGATGCATACGAATGCTTTGCTTGGATTTCTCAATATACTTTCAAGAACTCTTGATGAAGAAAAACCAAAATATATTGCTGTAGCATTTGATGAAAACAAACCTACATTTAGACATAAACTATATAAAGAGTATAAAGGTCAGAGAGGACCGATGCCAGAAGAACTTAAAGAACAGGTCCCTTATGTTAAAGAAACACTAACTTCTATGAATATCAATATATTTTCTAAGGAAGGTTATGAAGCTGACGATGTACTTGGTTCACTAGCTACAAAGTTTTCAAATGACAAATTAGAGGCGGTTATACTGACTGGAGACAAAGATATGCTTCAACTCGCGACTGATAATATAAAGATAAGACTTGTGAAAACTGTTAAGAGTAATTCTGATGTATATATATATTATGCGAAAGATGTTGAAAAAGAATACAATATGACTCCAAAAGAGTTCATAGGACTTAAAGCACTTATGGGAGACCCGTCAGATAATATTAAAGGTCTTAAAGGCATAGGCAAGGTCACAGCCAATGACCTAATCGTAAAATATAAAACAATTGACAATATATATGAACATCTTGATGAGATAAAGAAGCCTAGTATAGTAAAATCATTTGAAGAATCAAAAGATGATATAGATTTACTTTTAAAACTAGTTACAATTATAACTGATTTAGATTTCAATATTTCATTAGACAATCTAAAGATAAGTGACATATATAATGCTAAAACTTATGATGTCTTTAAAAAGTATTCTTTAAAATCATTATATAAAAAATTTGATTCTAGTGTCAAAAAGACATCAAGTAGTGATAAAAATGTGTCAGCTACTACAAATACCGATGATATATTTGAAGGATTTAGTGATATTGAAACAAAAGAAAATGATGATAAAAATCCTAAAATCACTTATAATCTTAAAAATAGATACAAGTCTTTAGATGAGAGTGGTGCTTTCGAAAGATTTATACCAAAGAAGAAAATAGATGATTTGAGCATAATGGCATATCTTATAGACCCAATTAGAAAGGATTATAATGATATAAGGCATATAAAACAAGATAAATGTTATAAGAATTTTTCTAAGAAGATAAATGACTTGGGGCTTGATTACATATATAATGATGTAGAGTTACCACTTGTTGAAGTCTTGTATAACATGGAAAAGATAGGCATAGGCGTCGATGAGGATTCTATTAATAAATTCGCGAAAAAATTATCAGCAGCCATAAAGGAACTTGATGAAAAAATTCATAAACTTGCTGGTACAGATTTTAATATAAATTCTCCGAAACAGCTTTCAGATATACTTTTTAATAAACTTTCACTTGATTATGAGAAAAAAAAGGGTGAGAAACTATCTACAAGCGTCGAAGTCTTGCAAAAACTTGTTGATAAGCATGAGATAATAAGACCTATAATGGATTATCGCACATACAATAAACTTCTTACAACATATGCGAATGCTTTACCACAGTTTATAGTTGATGGTCGTATACATACTAATTTTAATCAGACAGAAACTGCTACGGGTAGACTTTCTAGTGATAATCCAAATTTACAAAATATACCTATAAGAACAGAACTTGGTAGAGAACTTAGAAAAGTATTTGTGCCAAGAGTCGGGTACACATTCATTGATGCAGATTATTCTCAGATAGAACTTAGGATTCTAGCTATACTTTCTAATGACGAGAACCTGATATCAGCTTATAATAGTGCTGCTGATGTCCATAGTATTACTGCAAGTGAAGTATTTGGTGTGAGCATTGATAAAGTAACACCAGAACTTCGGAGAAAGGCCAAAGCAATTAATTTTGGCATTGTCTATGGTATGTCCTCTTATGGTCTTGGTGAAGATCTAAATATCGATACAAAAGAAGCGAAAGAATATATAGATAAATATTTTGCAAAATATAGTAAAGTAAAAAAGTATCTTGATGACACAGTTGAAAATGCAAAAAACAATGGCTTTGTGAAAACTTATTATGGGCGAATAAGACCTATACCTGAGTTTAGAACTGGCAATGCAATGCAAAAAGCATTTGCCAAGAGAGTTGCAATGAATTCTCCAATACAAGGCACAGCCGCAGATATTATTAAAATTGCTATGATTAAAGTTGATGAGAGATTTAAAAAAGATAATCTAAAATCAAGATTAGTTTTGCAAGTTCATGATGAGATACTTATAGAATGTAAAATTGGCGAAGAAAATAAAGTTAAGAAAATTATGAAAGAATGCATGACAGATAGTTTTGATTTTAAAGTTCCGCTTGAGATTGAGATAAAAACTGGTGATAATTGGGATAGTGCTCATTAAGATGGGAATAAGAGAAGATTTAAAAATACCATTAACGATGCTTAGTATCAATTTTCTTAATAAGTTACCATTTATTGGTTCTTATAAAGGAATTAGATTTAAATTTGAAAAGGTAACAGACGATTCAACTGACAAGTTAAAAGTCTATGTGTGGAAAGATATGTTGAATTTCGAGAATACTGATGTAGACTACATGAAGATAAGTGATTTTGCATATAGTAATGATGGCATCGATGAAGGGATAAAGTTTGTAGAAAAATGCATTTAGTCATATTAGTTATGGTTTTAGGAATTGTTGGTAAAATTGGATCTGGTAAATCATATCTTGTGAATTATATGGTTGGTAGATTTAAAGATTCTGATATAAAAGTCTTTTCGTGTGATGATATCGCGAAAGATTTAATTGAAAGTGGCAAGACATCTTATACTGGCGGGAAGATTATGCCATACATATTTTTTACAAATGAAAATTTACAAGAAGAAATAAGAAATACACTTCATCTAGAAGTTTTTAATAAGATTAATGATGACATAGCTGCTTGTAGAGTAGAAAATCCTGATAAAGATATCTCATTTATCATTGAGACAGCTTTGCCAAGTGAATTATTCTATAAGATGTGTGATAAGGTTATATACATAAGATCTTCGTATGAGAACTCCTATAAAAGATTAAAAGAAAATCGTGGATATGCAGATAATCAAATTAAACTTATATATAATTCGCAAGAGTATTATGAAAAGTTTTATAATATGGCTGATTACATAATTGATAATGATGATGATAAAGAAACTCTCAATAAAAAGATTGATGAGGTATTAAATGAAATTTATCTCGTTTGCAAGTAGTAGCAAGGGAAACTCTGCACTAATTTCATATAAAAATACTAATATATTAGTTGATTGTGGAATCTCTATGAAAAGACTAACTGAATACTTAGATCGATATGGATTGAAGGTTGATGATATTGATTGTATACTAATTACCCATGCACATTTTGACCACATCTCAGGCATTACAACGCTACTTAAATATCATGACGTTAAAATACTTGGTCTTAAAGAGACATTATCGTATATAGCATATTCTTTAGAAAAAAATGGCATCAAACCCGATCTTGATAATTTTAAGATTATTAAATCGATAAATCCTCTTAATGAAGGATCACAGATTATTATCAAAGATATAAAAGTATATCCATTAAAAGGTTGCCACGATGTACCATCTCTATATTATAAATTTGAACTTGGCGATGTGAAATTAGCAATACTCACTGATATGGGGACTTATAATGAGGCTGTAATAAGAAATCTTAGTGATGTACATTATCTTATGCTTGAGTGTAATTATGATGGAACTAAACTTCTGGAAAGTGATCGAAGTGAAGAACTTAAAGCTAGGATAGCAGGTTTTGGCGGACATCTTTCTAATGAAGACTGCTGCGAGATACTTTCTAAAATTAAAGATGGAAATTTAAAAGAGGTATATCTTGCTCATATAAGTGATGAGACAAATTCTGAAGAATATGCCTATGAGTATGTAGCTAATTATTTTAAGAGAAATTCTGATATAGAGTTTATTGATAAAATATTTGTTGCAAAAAGGCTTGAACCAACTGTTATATTAAATGATGGTTAGTTTTATGTGAGAGGAGGCAATAATATGATTAGTGAAATATCAAAGAGAAATGTTGGATTACTTACTGATTTTTATGAACTTCTTATGATGCAGGGTTATTTTGATAATGCTAGAAATCATAACATGGATGAAAAGATCGTGACCTTTGATGTGTTTTATAGAAATAATCCGTTTGGAAATGGCTTCGCGGTATTTTGTGGCTTAAATGAAATTATAGATTATTTAATTAATTTGAAATTTAATGATGATGATATAGAATACTTAAAAAAATACACTACATTTAATGATGAGTTCTTAAAGTATCTTAAGGATTTTAGGTTTACAGGCTCTGTATATGCTTTTGAAGAGGGTTCAGTAATTAATGCTAAAGAACCAGTTATTAAAATAGTTGCACCAGTTAGTCAAGCTCAGCTTATTGAAAGTGCGATGCTTTGCATCTTTAATCACGAGACTTTAATTGCAACGAAGGCATATAGAGTATGCGAGGCAGCAAAACCATATGGCGTTATGGAATTCGGATTAAGACGTGCTATGTCTTTTGATGCAGCTATTTATGGCGCTAAAGCAGCTTGTATAGCAGGTTGTATAGGTACATCCAATGTCCTTACGGCAAAGATGTATGATCTTCCAGCACTTGGAACTATGGCGCACTCATGGATTATGTCATTTGATGACGAACTTTCAGCATTTAAAGAATTCGCAGTGCGATATCCCGATATGGCAATACTCCTCGTTGATACATTTGATACTTTAAAGTCTGGTATTCCTAATGCGATTAAGACTTTTGATTTCATGAAAGAAAATGGCATAAAGAGCAAAAAATATGGTATAAGGCTTGATAGTGGCGACCTTGCTTATCTATCTAAAGAGGCAAGAAAGATGCTTGATGAAGCTGGATATAAAGACGCAGTAATCTGTGCATCCAATGACCTTGATGAAAATCTTATAGTATCACTTAATGTTCAAGGAGCTAAAATTGGATTATATGGTGTTGGGACAAAATTAATAACTGGCAATGGTTCAACTCTAGGAGGTGTATATAAATTATCAAGTATCTATGATAGTGAAACTAATGAGTACAAACCTAAATTAAAGATCTCATCAAATGTTGAAAAGGTTACAAATCCAGGTAATAAAGAAGTATATAGGATATATAATAAAGATAATAAAATTATAGCGGATCTTATAACACTTTATGACGAGAAAATATCTGAAGATGAAGACCTTGAGATATTTGATCCTGTTAATACTTGGAAAAGAAAAACTTTGAAGCAAGGTGAATTCAAAATCAAAAAGATGCTTGAACCTATAATTGTCGATGGCAAACTTGTTTATGAGAAAAAAACAGTAGAGTATTCTAAAAATAAATTTAAACAAGAACTTGATACTTTATATGAAGACAATAAAAGACTTACAAACCCAAAAGAGTTATATGTTGATTTATCACAAAAATTGTATGATACTAAAATAAGATTACTCAATGAAAAAGGATAATATATGCAGATGATTAAGACGCCGGTCAATGGAATGAAAGACATTGAACCGAGAGAAATGGAAATAAGACAATTTATATTTTCTAAGATTAGAGATGTGTATAGTAGGTTTGGCTTTTCTGAAATCGAGACACCCAATATCGAGCATATTGAAAATCTCTTATCGGATCAAGGCTGGGATAATGAAAAACTTATATTTAAGATTCTAAAAAGAGGGGAGAAACTCGAGAAATCTTTAGAATCTGGTAAAGTTGAAGACATCGTTGATTCAGGTCTTAGATATGATTTGACAGTTCCACTAAGTAGATTTTATTCCAATAATAAAGATAAATTAGTTCTACCGTTTAAGGCTATGCAGATTGGTAATGTATATAGAGCTGACCGTCCACAAAAAGGTAGATATAGACAGTTTTGCCAATGTGACATAGATATACTTGGAGAAAGCACTAATCTTGGCGAGATAGAGACATTGCTTGCTACATCGACTCTTCTTAAAGAAATAGAATTTGATAAGTATAATTTTTCTTTTGACATCAATGATAGAAGGATTTTGAAAGCGATAGTTTTGTATGCAGGTTTTAATGAGACTGATTTTGAATCAGTTTGTATCACACTTGATAAACTTGATAAAATAGGATTTGATGGTGTAAAGAAGGAACTAATTGATAAAGGCTATAAGGAAGATAATATTGATATATTAAATTCTTTGTTTGATGATTATACTGGCGATCCAGTAGCGGCTATAAAAAAACTACAAAGTAAGATTATAAGTGAAAATACAAACTTAGGTGCAAACTATGATTCACCAAGCTTTGAAAAGGATTTTATTAATATCTGCAATAATTTAATAGAGATAATTGAAACTGTTACAAAAAATGCAGATGTAAAAATACATTTTACCCCATGCTTAGTTCGTGGTATGGGCTACTATACTGGTCCTATTTTTGAAATTAAGAGTGACAAGTTTTCTGGTTCTGTAGGTGGTGGTGGCAGATATGATGATATGATTGGAAAATTCACTGGCATGAAGGTGCCAGCACTTGGCATATCCATAGGATTTGAAAGGATAATAGGCATATATCTTGAGGATGACTTTAAAGTACCAGCAAATATTAAAAAGATTGCATATCTTATAGATAAAAATCTCGATATTTCTAAAAAAAGTGATATAATAAATAAAGCTCTAATAGAACGTAAAAATGGCAATATAGTATATATTGCTGAACTCAGCAAGAATAAAAAGGTTCAATGTGAGAAGCTTGAAAGCTTTGGATATCCTGATTTTCAAATATTTAATCAATAGAGGTTAACATGGCAGAAAGTATAAAAGGTTTAAAGAGAACAAAACGATGTGCAGAGTTTACTGAGAGTGATCTTGGTAAAGATGTCGTAGTTATGGGTTGGGTTGAAAGATCTAGAAACAAAGGTAGTATAATATTTACTGATGTGAGAGATCGTAGCGGCATAATTCAGGTTGTATTTGACGAAGCAAGTTGTGAAAAAAGTCTATTTGAAAAGGCAAAAGATCTAAAATTTGAATATGTTGTCGCAGTGTCTGGTAAAGTTCGTAAAAGATCAGACATCAATGATAAAATTAAAACAGGAACTATTGAGGTAGAACCTAATGAACTTAGGATACTTTCTACTTCTGATGTGTTACCTTTCCCAATTGAAGACGAGATACCTACAAGAGAAGAACTTAGACTTGAGTATAGATATCTCGATTTGAGAAGAAAACCTCTGCAAGATAATCTTATGCTACGTTCTAAGGTTACAATTCTCACGAGAAAGTTTTTATCTGATGAAGGATTTATAGAGATAGAAACTCCAACTTTTTGTAAGTCAACACCAGAAGGTGCAAGAGACTATCTTGTACCATCTCGTGTAAATCCTGGATGCTTTTATGCCTTGCCTCAAAGTCCACAGCTTTATAAGCAACTTCTTATGGTTTCTGGAATGGATAGATATTTCCAACTTGCAAGATGTTATAGAGATGAAGACTTGAGAGCAGACAGGCAACCTGAGTTTACTCAGATAGATATGGAGTTGTCATTTG
>DGGU01000011.1 GCA_002392345.1 Lachnospiraceae bacterium UBA3866 | reverse complement strand
ATCATCATAAATGCTCCAAAAGTCATTCTTTCTTTAATTTCTTTTATAACTGCTACTTTTCCTACTAATCTGGCACTTCCATTTCTTGAGCACATCAGTATATCATTATCTTTTACATATTGTTTTTCTTTGATGTGACAACTCACTCTAACAACATCTTCATAATCCAATTGAGAATTTTGAATATTGCTTGATCTCAATACTATAGTTCCTTCTTTATTCACATCAGTTGGCTTGTATGTTAGTCCATTCCAATATTCAGCTATATCTGAAAGTTTTACGATTTTATTGTTTTTAGGATTTTCCATTGGATCTCCAAACATCTCAACAAACTGAGATTTGATTAATTCATCCAGCTTATTTATTTCATCCGTTTTAATCCTAATTAAATTATTAACACTAGTCAATTTAATAGAAATATTTTTTTGCTCTTCTATTGAATATATATTAATTTTTTCATTTTTGTAATCTTTAAAATAAATATGTGGAATAGTTGCACCAGTATAATATTTTGATAGTTTTTTAGATACTAACACATTATATAAATAATTAATATCTATAGTTTCATTTGGAATAATTGCTTGCATTGTACCAATAATTGATGATTTAGCTGGTAATAACATTACTCTTCCAACTCCAGCACCATCTTTAACGATTGCAATGTATGGTTTATCGAACTTATAAAAATCTACATTTTTAATAAACCCACTTGCTCCATATATAGGATATTCACCATTATTGTTATCTAAATCTTTAATTGCAATATTAGAACTCTTTGCTTCACAAACTTCTTCTAATAAAACCTCTTTCATTATAACAACTCCTCTAGTTCTTTAAGTTGTTTTTGAAAGTCTTCTTCCATATCCATTATTTCTTTAAGAATTACTTTAGGAGATTCATATTCTACTTTTTCTTGAACTATTTCTTTATATTTATTAATTGATAAATCATATCCATTGTCCACTATATCTTTCTTAGGAACTAAAAATGACTTATCTGTTCTTTTCCTATTTTTTTCTTTATCTAAGTTTTTAAATCTTTCTAGTATATCCGTAATATCATTTTCGCTCACCACAGCTCTCTTATCATCAAGAGAAAAACCATCTGCCGTCATATCATAAAACCATACATTTTCTGTTCCGCCAGCTCCGGTTTTCGTAAATATCAGAATCGCAGTTGAAACCCCTGCATATGGTTTAAACACACCACTTGGCATAGATATTACTGCATTTAAATTATTGTCTTCTATTAATACTTTTCTAATTGCTTTATGTGCATTTGAAGAACCAAAAAGCACACCATCTGGCACTATACAAGCACACCTACCACCCACTTTAAGCATTCTTAAGAATAAAGTTAAAAACAATAATTCAGTTTTTTTAGTTTTGCATACTTTTAACAAATCAGGAGAAACTATGTCTTCATCAAGGCTACCCTTAAATGGTGGATTTGCAAGTATTAAAGTGTATTTATCTTGATCTTTATTTTGCTCAGATAAGCTATCTCTATACTCTATAAATGGATTTTCAATTCCATGGGTCATCATATTCATAGCACCAATGCGAAGCATAGTCCTATCCATATCATATCCAGTAAACATTTCATTGTTATAATGTTTTTTATTTTTTTCATTAAAAAATATCTCTTTTTTTAGATTGTTTCTTAAATATTCTGCAGTTGTTACTAGAAAGCCGCTTGTACCACATGCAGGGTCACACACAGAATCTTTCTCATTTGGTTTCATGAGTTCAACCATCATTTTAATTATATGTCTAGGCGTCCTAAACTGCCCGTTTAATCCAGATTGAGAAATTTTTGATAATAAATATTCATATACATCGCCTCTTACATCAGATCTCTCCATACCATTCATTATCTCATATATCTCATCAAGTGCAGATACAACCTTTTGTAAAAGCTGTGGCGTAGGTAATTTAAATATAGCATCACCCATATATTTCGAATACGCGCTTTCCTTTTCTGCATGCAAATTCTTTATAAATGGAAAAACCTCATTTTGCATCAAATCATACATTTTCTTTGCTTCAAAATGCTTGAAGTTTGACCACCTTAATTTAGTCGCATCAATTTCTCTATCATTCACAATTACTTTTTCTTTAAAAATTGTTTCATGCTTTATACCAAGCATACTATCTTCTTTACTGCTCACAATGTCTATATCATCTAAGTCCTTGATAAACATAAGATATGTTATTTGCTCAATGACTTCAAGCGGATTTACTATACCACCTGCTGCAAATGCATCCCATAAACTATCAATTTTATTTTTAATTTCACCTATTATCATTTCTTCTCCCTATTCCACATATATTTTGTATATCTACCACCACCAATTTTTATTATATCACCCTTTTCTAACAATCCTGCAAGCGTCCTTTGTACTGTAATTTGACTTATGTCTTGGAATTTTTTCAATATTTCTGTTTTTGTTATTTCACCGTATGTTTCTTTAATCAATTGTGCTATTCGTTCAGGTTTTGACATATTATTATCGTAAATCGTTTCTACTCTATCTGCAAAATCTCTATATGCTGCTAATATAACTCCAAGCATATATTTCACAAATGGTGTATAATCATTTTCGCTTTCATGCCATTTTATAGAACTTTGTTCTAAACTATCATAATAAGACTCTTTTGATTTTTCTATTAAATGCTCAATGCTAATATATTTTCCTACAATATAGCCTGACCTATATAGCATAAGCAGAGTTAATAGCCTACTCATTCTTCCATTTCCATCATTAAATGGATGTATACACAAAAAATCTAAAACAAACATTGGTATCAATATAAGTAAATCTACTTTTCCTTCTTCAACTGCTTTATCAAATGCATCACACAAATTTTGCATCGCATCCGGTGTCTCCCAAGCTGCTACAGGTTTAAACCTTAAATGCTTGTTTCCGTTTGCATCTTCTTCTTCAATTACATTATCCGCAGATTTATATTTTCCACCAATATCAGAACTTTCAAATTTATATAAATCTCTATGTAGTTGTAATATCATAGTTGGTTTAATTAATATATATTTATAGTTTTCATGAATTGTATTTAATACATCTCTATATCCTGCTATTTCGCATTCGCTTCTATCCTTTGGCATAGTTTTGTCTTTAATCAGAGCGTTTAATCTTTCATCTGTAGTTCGTATACCTTCTATTTTATTTGACGCTTCAGTGCTTTGAATTTTGGCAATATCAATTAACTGCAAAAGAACATCCTCTTTTGCGTCAAGGCATAGATCTTGCTTGCCTTTATATTCATGGATTTGTATAAGAAGCATAATAATCTCTGGCGTCAAAACATCGATCCATTTCTCTGTATAGTTAAATACTCGCACTTTAATTACCTCATAACTCAAACTAATTTTATCATAAAACAAAAAATGACTAAATTGAATTATACCACGAACTTCTACAATTGTCAATTCAATTTAATCATTTTAAAAAAATGATAATATTGATATCAATCTTCTATACCTAATATCTCATCCGATACTCCTATATCTATCTCTTCAAAACTTCTAAGTTTACTTGTAATCATCTGGTTTCTCTTTGCAAGTTGCTCAGTTGAACGAGTTGCACTTTCAAGGCTCTTCTTAGTTTTATCTATCTCATCACCAAAACGACCATACTGAACTTTTATTGCTTGTAAAATCCTAGCTATCTCTTTACTATTTTTATTAACCTGTAAGAACTTAAAGCCTATGCTGAAGCTATTAATTAGAGCTGTTATAGTTGTAGGTCCAGCAAGAAGCACACTATAATCTTTCTGACAAATATCCGCAAGGTCTCTTATACGAAGGCACTCTGCATATAGTCCTTCTGTCGGCAAAAACATAATAGCGAATTCTGTAGTTATAGGTGGTTCGATATATTTTTCCTTTATACTTCTTGCCTGTTTTAACACCTCGTCTTTTAAGTCTTTAATGGCAATTTTAAGGGCTTCCTCATCCCTTCTATCCGCCGCTTCGACTACATCATTATATCTATCGTTAGGGAACTTCGCATCTATTGGAAGATAGATATACCCATCGTCATCTTTATTTGGAATTTTTATAGCAAAATCTATCTTTCTCTCATCATTATTCTTAAGTCGAAACTGAGTTTCGTACATATTCTTAGTCATAATGTCTTCTAATATATTTTCAAGTTGCTTTTCTCCAAATACACCCCGTGTTTTTACATTAGATAGAGACCTCTGAAGATCTGTAATAGTTCCTGTCATACTAAGTAGCTTGCCATTAGTTGCTTGAAGAGTCTGGAGCTGATCTCCAATAGCTTTAAAACTGCTATCAAGTCTCTCATTGAGTGATTTGTCAAGTTTCTCATTGATATTTTTCTCTATGCTATTCAGTTTTTCTTCGTTAGCACTTCTTATCTCATTAAGTTTCTTCTCGTTAGTTGCGTTTATTTTGTCAAGCGACTCCTGCATATCTTTTGTAAGACTACTAGAACTTGCCTGATTCTGATTAAGTATCTTAACGAATCCTTCTTGAGAATCTTTTATTACATTCTTTTCTAAGTTCTTAATTGCATCAAAAAGATATCGTGCGTCATCTTTCTTCTTACCATTATTAGATAATACGATAATAATTAATGTAATAATCGCAATTAACACAATTATCAGAGCAATGACTATCACTAATTGGTAATTAAAACTTGTACTGACATTATCCATTATTATCACTCCTCCTATTTTATGCTTGTCTTGTAATGACCTCGTGTGAATGACTCTGGGCACTTCATCGCAAGTATATTTTTCACTTCTTTATCACTCTCAAAACTAAAATCAATTCTATATGATGGTCCTGCTATATCACCTATTTTATCAAGCAGAAAAAGCGGTTCAGTATTAAAGATCTTATTGTAACAATATTTGCAGTAAGCTTTATAATGAAGCTTTTTGTTTTTTCTATCTAAAATATATGATGATTTAGATTCGGCTTTAGTGTTTTTATTAAGACAATTTGCAGTCACCATTGTATCTATGTAACTATATAAAATCATTGTATCATAACCCACATCTGAAAGCTCATAGATATTTAATTCAACTGGTGCCGTGAAAAGTAAAGGCACATCCTTCGCATTATTCCTTTTATCATTATAGATCCTTTCGAGTACCAGTTTTGTCTCACTATTATAACAATTCATCGTATAATTAAGTTCTATCTTTAACTCATTATTGGCGATTTTATTTATTCTTCTAAGCATATAGGCGAAGGAATCAAGGTTTTGGATTATTATGCCATCAAGGTCAGCTATTTCATATATTTTATCTGTACTTAATCTTAAATCTATGGGTTCGCCCCTACATGTACTTTTCGCTCCTATAGGCATCTTTTCTTCAAAACGAGATATTCGCTCCATTAAAATCCATGCATTCTTTTTATGAGACTTAATCTTTTTCACTAACTTAGGTAGATCTTTTTCAGCAAAAGAGTCTCGTGATATTATTATATCACTGACATTTTTATGGCCTATCACTATATCAAGCTGATTTTCGGTTTCTACTTTTACTTTAAAATTATTTTCTTTCATATCTTTGAATCATATCAATACCGTTATGCTTTTCATAGTAATTGGTGAAGCCACCTTTATTATATAGTTTAAGTAGATATTGCTCGTCCTTTTCAATATCAGACTCGCCGTGTTTCGCCACTATATTTCCATTTTTTTCTGCGATTATATTATCAATGTACTTTTTATAAATCCTCGTGACACCCTCAACATAATCAGGTTTTCTCATACGACCTTCTATCTTAAATGAAGTGACACCTGCATCAATTAATGCTTTTAGATTTCTCAAAGCGCACATATCTTTCATAGATAGTATATATGGTGCGAGCTCACGATGTTTCGCCCCCACACTTTTATTTGCTACTATGGTTTTATAAGGTAAGCGACATGGTCCCTTACAACGACCACGATTCCCTGACTCACCTCCTATAAAACTTGACATGAGACAAGCTCCGCTATAAGAGTAACACATAGACCCATGCACAAATGCTTCAAGTTCGATAGTATCTTTCACTTCTTTTCTTATCTCTTTTATCTCTCTTAAGCTCAATTCTCTTGCTAGTACTACTTTATCGAATCCCAAGTCTCGAACTAATTTTATAGCCTTGCTTGATGTTATAGTCATCTGCGTCGAAGCATGAAGTTTCACGTCCTTATACCTATCTTTAAGCATCATAGCAACGCCTAAGTCTTGCACTATAAAAGCATCTACACCTTCAGTAACCAAAGGGTCCAAATACAAAAAAATCTCTTCAAGCTCTTTTTGCTTAAAGAGAGTGTTGACAGTAAGATAAAATCTCTTGCCATTTTGCTTTACATATCTTATAGAATCAATAATCTTATTCTCTTCAGCCGACTTTGCATATGCTCTCGCACTATATCTATCACCACCCATATAGATGGCATCCGCACCCGCACTTATTGCTGCTTTGACACATTCAAAACTACCAGCTGGAGATAATAATTCTATATTACTATTTATATGCTTATCCATATTATTAATATTCTTATTAAAGGGAACCTCTAAAAAGGGGCGCCCGAGCGAAGCAACAAAGTACTCTTGGGGTGCATTTTTGAAAGCTTGCTTTCATAAAATGCGACGAATTTAAGGTTCTAGCTGGGCACACACTCGAAAAACGGAGTTTTTCGAGGTGCCCGAAAATTTAAAATATTATTATAAATGAATTCTACAATCAAAAAGCATAATAAAAATATTGGTGTATTAAAATTGGCACTGGTAGT